>JBPOHH010000008.1:0-4017 GCA_052035765.1 Bacteroidota bacterium | reverse complement strand
CCTTGATCTCACCTGAACAAACAAACGCGCCGTTGAAAATTTATAGTGATGGCAAGGAGAGTTATTTTACGAAAGAAGTGGTGCAGATTGAGGTGGATTTACAACCGATCGGTGAAGTGATATTACTTAATAATATTACGGAATTCAAGGAGTTAGACCTTGCGAAAACTAATTTTATCGCCACCATTTCTCACGAATTAAAAACGCCGATTTCGTCGATTAAATTGAGTTTGAAATTGCTCGAAGATGCGCGGGTAGGCAGCGTGAATCCCGAACAGCAAAAGCTCATCGACACAATGAAAGACGAGTCGCAGCGGTTGCTCAAAATCACGGGCGAGCTGCTCGATCTTGCACAAGTCGAGACGGGAAATATATCATTACACAAGCAGCAGGCGCAGCCCGAGACGATGATACACTATGCGGTGAATGCGCTGGAATTTCAGGCAAAGCAAAAGAATATTGCGCTGGAGGTAACGATCGAGAATGATATTCCAAATGTAGTCTGCGATGTCGAGAAAACTGCCTGGGTGCTTGTCAATTTCCTTTCGAATGCCGTTCGCTACTCGCCTGAAGATGCCAAAATTATCATCGATTGCCGGAGAATTCCTGATGCTGCATCGCCGGAAGTGCAATTCAGCGTGCAGGACTTTGGTCGTGGTATTGATCCCAAATATCAGCCGAAAATATTCGAGAAATTCTATCAGGTGCCGAGTGCTGATACGACGAATACCGGTACAGGACTTGGACTTGCCATCAGCAAAGAATTTATCGAAGCGCAGGGCGGGACCATCGGGCTCGTGAGCGAAGTAGGGATGGGGAGTACGTTTATGTTTACGTTGCCGGCGGAGGTGTGATGGTGGCAAAGTGAAGTACAAAACGTAGGGGCGAATTGCATTCGCCCTGATCGTGCTGTATAGTGCGATTGCAAATCGTTCTATGGATAGAAACTAAATATATTTGAACACTCCGAATTTTTGAGTAAATTGTAACCTAACCTGATACTTGCGATTGATATTCTTCGCTAAAGTCAAGGTAGAGCATTCAATTCTCAATTAACTATCATTATTCGGAGCATAAGCGTATGAAAAATATCTACTTGTATGGTTTTCTTCTGGCACTTTCCTTCCTTATTTCTTCTTCCAATTCTCTCTCTCGCACTCTTGAAGTCGGCTCCGGCAAGACGTATCCTCGATTACAGGCGGCAGCGCAGCAAGCGCAGCCGGGGGATACGATCCTTATCTATGGCGGTGTCTATAGCGGCAATGATGCAATTGTTAATCTGCAAGGCACTGCAAATCAATGGATTACTATTCTTGCAGCAGATAAAGGCGCAGTGATTTTTCGGGGAGGTTCACAGGCATTTCAAATGACCGATACGCGGTATGTGCGCATTAGCGGGCTCATTTTCGAACAGCAGACCGGCAACGGTGTGAATATGGATGATGGCGGAACATTCGACTCACCGTCGCACAATATTACTATCGAAAATTGCGAGTGGCGCAGTATGAGTGCCACCGGGAATAATGACGAACTCAAAATGTCGGGAATAGACACCTTCACTATCCGTAACTGTAGATTTCTTAACGGTGCTACGGGAGGTTCGCTTATAGATATGGTCGGCTGTCATAATGGTATTATCTCCGATAATTACTTTGAAAATGGAGGTTCGAACTGCATTCAGGCAAAGGGAGGTTCGGCATATATTACCATTGAACGGAATAAATTTATCAATGGCGGCGAACGCGCAATCAACATTGGAGGTTCGACCGGTCTTGCTTTTTTCCGTCCTGTAGGCGCAAATTATGAAGCTTTAATGGTCGATGTCTATTCGAATATTTTTGTTGGCTCCACTGCACCAATTGCCTTCGTTGGTGCTATAGATTGTTTTGTTGTCAACAACACAATCTATCGTCCCGGCCGCTGGGCGATTCGCATTTTGCAGGAAACGGTCGGTAATGGATTTCAGCCGTGCGGGAAGAATCATTTTTCACATAATATCGTGGTGTTTTCGAGTGGTCAACCTGCTATTAATATCGGTGGAAATACTGCTCCTGAGACATTTACCTTTGGTCATAATTTGTGGTACAATCCGGATAATCCTTCATGGAATGGACCGAATACACCGACGACTGAAATTCGCTCAATTCGTGCAAATCCACAACTTAAGGATACTCTTAGCTTTCAATTGATGAGTACTTCACCGGCTATCGGTGAGGGCAGTGCGATAGTGACACCGTCACGAGATTTCTATAAAAAGGAATTTGCACCTGCCCCTGGAATCGACCCGGCTCGTAATCGATCGCTGGGTGCGGTGGAGTATTATCCGCCGGTTGGAGTCGAGGAGGGAGAGGCACTTTGCGCTTTATCCGTGGTGCCTACGCCTGCTTATAGTACAGTGCAGATCACACTCGAAGCAGAATATACGGACAATGAGCGCATCAAGCTTTACAATGTTATTACGGGACAGGAAGTTACTGCAGTCATTATTTCGAGGGAAAACCAACAAATTACGCTGGATATATCTCACTTGCCACCGGGAGTGTATTATGTGGAGAAGAATGGTCGCATCACAGGCAAAATAGTGAAAGTGTAGGACGGTAGTACTAGGACTCGAATGGTTGGGGAGTGTGGATGTGTGGTTGCTGTGAATACTACACGTTGGATCTAAAAATCAATCGAATACTTAATTCCAATATTCACAACAAATTGCGAACGTTTTCCGGAGACATCCTTGATAGGTGAATAGCTGAAGGACGGCGTACAGCTAAGGGAAAAACCATCATAAACAGGGTAGCTCAGCGGGAGACTCGCGACAATCGAACTCAGAGAGAATGCTTTCTTGGTTTTGGCAGTGGTATTGGTCGCTTTGGCGAGCGCCTGCAGGCGTTTTGTGGTGATTTCATAACTCAGAACTGAAGTCGAGAGCATAGGCGTGATAGTTAAATCCTTGTATTTAAAAGGGTAAATTGCCGACACAGAAAGTGCAGTACTTGCATCTTCGCCGGTAAAACGATCGATCGATATATCGACAATGAGAGATTTAATATATAAATCCATCATCAATGAGATAATAAGCGAGGAGCCGGCAAAAGCATTGGTAGTATCGGACTGGTATTTCGATCGGGTAAGTCCCGCCGAAAAATCGATCCAATCTGCTGCTTCATAGACATAACTGAGTCCGAAGGTGAAGTCTTGATAATCAAGTTTTGTAGATTTGATTCGGTGAGAAGTCGATGCGGAGAGTTCGAGCCCGATGGCATGTCCAATCGAGAGAGACGTGTTGAGAGTAGGGAGTCCATTGCTGATATCGACACCGCTCCGTTGCTCCTGACTACGGTATTTTGTACCTGCATTCAGCGTCCAATTCGTTTCGGTGGTGTCAGCGTCGAGGGCATCGAGTTCGGCGTCGAGAGCATCGAGTTCACGCTCCAGCGAATCGAGTTCAGCTTCGGTAGAATCATCAACAGCGGCACCCGGGTATCCATTTGTAGTATCTGCAATGTTATTATATTTTAAAAAATTAGATTGAAATTCATTGCCGGCATTTTTCGCACTCGCAGCAGAAACCATGGCAATAATTCCACAGACGGCTAAAAAAAAAGAAAAGCGTCCCGCCGAGATGCCGGGACGCTTTGGGGATGAGTTCTGAACGGTTAGTTGCGCCATTCGTGTGTTGTTTTATTTATTTTTTTTCGCTTCGCGAACTTCTTTTTTCGCTTCACGGATTTCTTTTTTTGCTTCGTGGATATTCTTTTTAGCGTCTTTGATTTGTTCACGATTAGCTTTTACTTGCGCTTTTGCTTCTTCTTTTGAAATCGTTCCCGCTTTGACACCATCTTTGAGAGCTTTCATATCTTCACGTTCAGATTTGATAACCGCTGCGCTTGCTTTTGCTTTTTCTTTGGCTGCTTTGACGTCTTCTTTAGGAGTTTGTGCCACGACACTACCAATACATGCGAATGCAACGATTGCTGCAACAACTAAATTTTTCATACTATTACCTCGTAAAAATGAGAA
>JBPOHH010000258.1:0-7487 GCA_052035765.1 Bacteroidota bacterium | reverse complement strand
GAACGGACCCCATAAAATTCCCCTCTTTATTGCCTTCCGTCGGTAATGTCGTAAATTTGCACTAATAATTAGCCGCGTGTAGCCACTTTCCATCTGTTATGCTCAATTTTATTGCCCGCATTGGACGTAGTGTCATCAACTTTTTCTCCGAGTTCGGTCGTTTGATCCTGCTTTTGGGGAGTGTGGTACGCTATCTGCCGCGTATCTTCAAGGATCGTCGGCTCGTGCTTGAGCAGATGTCGATCGTCGGCTCGGATTCTCTTCCCCTCGTGGTGCTTATCGGTGCTTTCACCGGCGCGATTGCTGCATTGCAGGCCACGAATCTCTTTGCAAAATTTAACCTTGTCAGTATTGCGCGTCCGTTTATCGGAGGGTCGATCGCGACCGTAGTCTTCACCGAGCTCACGCCGGTGCTCACGGCGCTAGTGATTGCAGGACGCGTCGGTGGAGCAATTGCCGCACAAATCGGAACTATGAAAGTGTCGGAGCAAATCGATGCCCTCGAAATGATGGCGATTGACCGCAATCGCTATCTCGCTATGCCACGGGTACTTGCTGCAATTACCATGATGCCCGTTCTGGCAGTATTCTCGAATTCAGTAGCGCTCGTGGGAGCATTTTTGCTCACTTCTCTCAAATTTGACTTCTCGGCGCAGACGTTTTTTGACTCCGTTCAACGGTTCTTCCAAATGCAGGAAATTATCACCTGCCTCACCAAGTCCTTTGTTTTTGGCGGTGTGACGTCGCTCATCGGCTGCCACGTGGGCTTTGCAACTGAGGGTGGTGCTGAAGGCGTGGGTAATAGTACTGTGCGAGCATTTACGCTATCGGCAGCGGCGATATTAATTTTGGATGCGGTGTTTGGGTATTTAATGTAAATGAGGAAACAGTTCGGCATGACCTTCACAATCGGTGGTATTCTTATAAGACTGGTACTGCTCTTCTTCTGTATCGGCGGCGGCGCTTCCGGTACTTCGGCACAGACTACTTGTGAGCCCGCAGACTCTCCCCTACCTTATCCGGCAGATACGTTGTGCCACAGCATACACACTGCGCAGCTGACAGACATGCAGCCGACAAAAGCGGTTCGGACTCCTGTATCCGCGCACATGACACCGGATGATACAATCGGTGCATCTGATGACGGGAGAAGTGGTGAGACACCACAGCCGCCAAATGGCACAACAGCCAAAGATTTACCGTCCGGCGGCGACTCACTCGGCGTGTTCGATATGGTTACCAATCTTCCGTCAGACTGGTACAATTGGTCCAAGCAAACCTTTACCACCGATAATATTCCGCTCATTACTGCGCTCGGGGTGATGACGGCAGCGATGGTAGTGTCGGATTACGAACTCTGGCAGCCGGCAAAGAAAATCTATGCGAAGTCCAAATTCGTGCGCGATGTCAGCGATCGCTTTGTCGATGTGGGTGATGGTAAGTTCCAATTTGGGCTGGCAGTTGGCTTCGGACTCTACGGCGCAATCTTCAGCGACAAACTCGCCCTGCGCACTGCGAGTCAGGTGACGGAGGTGATCCTTGCCTGCGGCACCGTCGTGCAGATTCTCAAGCATGTTACCGGTCGGGAAAGTCCGTTTACGGCTACGACACGCACAGGGAATTGGACGCTGTTCCCCAATCAGATTGAATATCACAAGCGTGTCCCTCACTTTGATGCGTTTCCGTCGGGGCACATCGCAACGGCAATGGCGACGATGATTGTCATTTCGGAGAATTACCCAAAGCAAAAGTGGATTAAATATATTGGATATCCGGCTGTTGCATTAGTCGGAGTCGGATTGACGACAACAAGTATTCATTGGGTGAGCGACTTCCCGCTCGGACTCGCTCTCGGCTACAGCTTCGGTATGCTCGTAGCGCACCGGTACGACGCTCCGGGCAGCGCAGAGTCGGCAAGCAGCGCTTCGGTGCCAAGTATAGGATTCTCCTCGCTTTCCGACGGCACACCGACCATGCAGTTTACATGGAAATGGTGAGGATTTTGGGTTCGGTTGTGCATATTCCAAGCGCTCGCCTGCGGACACCCATTGCCGTCCAAACCATCAGAACATTTTTTAATAAGGAAGTATTATGGCAAAAAAATCAACACAGACATTCGAACAGCAGCTCGGTCGGTTAGAGGAAATTGTCGCTCTGCTCGACAAAGGCGACGCGGCAATGGAGGATATGCTTTCCCTCTACGAAGAGGGCATCGCGATTACAAAATCGTGTCGTGAATTTATCGATAAAGCCGAGCAGCGCATTACTAATCTTGCGGATATTGCATGAGATTTGCCCATCATTTGCCTGCGCCTGCACTCCGGCGTGATCTTGAGATATTTACCTTTACTGCCCTAAGCGGCGAGGAAATGCTGTATCTTCAATGTTCGAAAGGATATGGACAGGCGGTGAATCTCCCGATGCTCGTCGTGCCGATACTCGAGCTCTTGGACGGCACGCGTACGATTACGGACATCACGTCAATTTTTAATACAAGTGCAGCGACCCCGATTAATGCAGCATCGCTTGAAGTATTCATCTCCGATCTCGATGCGATGTGCCTGCTTGAGAGTGCGACCTACCGGCAGACAAAACAAGTCATCGACGACTTCCGTTCGGCGACGGTGCGTCCTGCAATATGCGCCGGCAATGCGTATCCGGATACTGCTGAAGAATTAACGGCATTCCTCGCGTCAATTATGAATCTTTCGGCGCCACAGGAAATTCCGGCGAAGGGAATTATTGCGCCGCATATCGATGTTCGCCTTGGCGGCTCCGTCTATTCAGCAGCGTATCAAGCAATTAGCCGTAGTGATGCTGACTTGTTTGTGATATTCGCAACGTCACATTATGCCAATTACGACCTCATTATCCCGACGGACAAAGACTTTGAAACGCCGCTCGGCATCGTGCGTACGGATCGGGAATTATTGGCAGCGATTCGGGAAAAGCTACCGTTTGAGGTGACGACAGACGATATTGCACACCGTGCTGAACATTCGATTGAATTAGAGTTAATTTTTCTTCAGCATTGCTTTCCGGAGAGAAATTTCACAATTCTGCCGCTTCTCGTTACGTCGTTCGAACCCTTCATGTCGGCAGGAATTTTGCCGTCGGAAAATGAAAAAGTCGCTCAATTCGCCCACGCAGTACGTTCGGTCGTTGAGCAATCCGGACGCAAAGCAGTGTATATTTCGAGCGGTGATTTGGCGCATATTGGCAGGAAATTTGGGGATACTTTTGATGCCGAACCCATGCTTGAGACGCTTGCCGGAGAGGATGCGATGCTTTTGGAACATTTGCAGGCATGCAATCACAATGGATTTTATTCGCAGATAGCAGCGGTGCAAGACACATGGAAAATATGCGGGTTATCTCCGAATTACATGATGCTCGAGACCATGCGCCCGCAATCCGGAAAATTCCTCGACTACCGGCAGTGGAATGAACGTGAACGTCAGTCAGCCGTCAGCTTCGGCGCGGTGGCATATTATGAATGATACTACAATGATCTTTTTCCGAGACAGCACTCCAAACGCTGTTCGGGTATTTTTTTTAACCTTTCAGGAGAATTCTATGAACATTTCCAAATTTGCGGTACAATGTACTGCAGCAATCATAGCCCTTGTTGCCATCGTGTCAACATCGGCAAGCGGACAAGACAAAGCAGCACTCATGAAGCGCGGCGCGGAAGTCTATAAAGCATATTGCCAGACATGCCATCAGCCAACCGGCGCAGGTCTGCCGAATGTCTATCCGCCACTCGCAGGCTCAGACTATATCAAGACCAAGCCAAAAGCTACTATTATCGATAATGTCGTTAACGGTCTCAAAGGCGAAGTCGTCGTCAACGGAAAGAAATTCAATAATGTGATGGTGCCGCTTCCGGCGAACTATACCAATGATGATGCTGCAGCCGTAATTACTTATGCTCTCAATACATGGGGAAATAACGGCGGTCTTGTATCAGCCGCAGAAGTCAAGAAAATTCGCAAGTCGGCAGCCGCTGCTGCAAAGAAGAAATAAGAGTATACAATAATCTCTTTGGCTCGGTCGAAAAATGGTTGTATATTCGCGCCGCAGAAAAAGCAGAAGTGGCGGAACCGGCAGACGCGCTGGACTCAAAATCCAGTGGGCTCAACACCCGTGTGGGTTCGACTCCCACCTTCTGTACCAACGCATAAAGCCCGCCCTTATTCAGGTCGGGCTTTTTTGTACTTTGTTTATCATGCCACACTTGGCTCTTAATGTTAACCGTCGTGCAGGTTGCTGTACGACAAACACAACGCGCATTTTGGTATTTTAGCTTGAATTATGGGACAGATCTGGAATCGACTCTCTCGCCTGGCAAAGACCTATCTGAATGATACCTCAGATACGTCCGCGGCAGAGCGCATTCTACGGTCAGATGATGATGAACTCAAACGGATTATCGAGGAATTGGATAATCCGACGAACAAAGAGCACACAACCTCAGAGCAACGGCAGACACACGAAAAACAGCAGGCGCAGCAGAATGCTCGTCAGCAGAATGCTCATCAGCAGAATGCTCATCAGCAGAAACAATCGCAACAGAATTCGCAGCAGAGACAACGCACTTCTCCGGGCGCAATGACACTCATCAAAGCGGCGACCGTCCTTGGTATTCGGACAGATGCAAGTGTGAGTGAAATCAAAACAGCATACAAGAAGAAAGTGCTCAAGTATCATCCCGACCGCGTAGCCAATGCGCCGCTTGATGAACAGGCACAGTCCAAGCAAATCATCGTCGAAGTTAATCAGGCATATCAGTTCTTCCAGCAATTAAAAGGTTTTTGAACTATTTTAAGCGTGTAAGTTTATGAAAAATAATACGTTACTTCGTGAAATCATCGTCATTGTCGGTGTCGCCTCGCTTCTCGGTCTTGCCTATAATCAATTCGCTTCTCCCAAGAAGCTTGCCCTCGTCCGCGAAGAAGAGCCGCAATTAGTTCAGGCAGACGACTCTCTCCTCTTTGCTCCGTCGTCTTCGACTTCGTCACCTACTGCACCACCGACAGGCGGCACGCAGCCGCAGGCGACCGGCGAACCTCAGGCAGCGCAGCAAATGCCGAAAGATACCGCGAAGTCCGCAAAGCCCACAACCACCACCACGCCGACGACAGCCACACCGGCCGCTCCTCAAGTTCCCAAGACGCCCGTAGGCACGCAAAGTACGCCAACCGCCAAAGATCCCAACGCATCCGGACATGTCAAGCCGGCCGCAGTGACGTATCAGCAGGTACTACGCCTCTTGCAGGACAAGGACGTGCTCTTTATCGACTCGCGGAATGATGAGGAATGGGCGGAAGGACATATACCGGGCGCGATACATATCTTTGCCGATGACTTCCAGAAGCATATACCGGAAGTAATTGGTCTGCCTCGGGATAAGAGAATTGTCGTCTATTGCAGCGGCGGACCGGAATGTTCGCTAAGCCACGAAGTATGCGAGAATCTTGCTACCTTTGGATTCAATCGCCTCTTTATCTATTTCGGCGGCTGGACTGAATGGAAAAAAATGAAAGCCGAAGGAAAATAAGCACTTAGAATACGTATCTATGACCTCCAACGAAGACCAAAATATTCTCCATCTGCTGCAATTGCGCTATGGTATCGTGGCATCATCCCCGGTGATGATGACGACGATTCAGCGCTTGGTGCAGGTGGCGCCTACTGATTTAACTACCCTTATTACAGGCGAGACCGGCACGGGGAAAGAAGTGTTTGCCCATGCTATTCATGGGCTGAGCAAACGTCGTAAATACCCGTTTGTGAGCGTCAATTGCGCAGCAATTCCCGAAACACTCCTCGAGTCCGAACTCTTCGGTCACGAAAAAGGCGCTTTCACCGGCGCTGTCGAACAGCGTAAAGGATTCTTCGAATCTGCCCATCAAGGCACGATATTCCTCGATGAAATCGGTGAAATGCCGATCGCAACTCAAGTGAAGCTCCTGCGCGTGCTCGAAAGCGGCGAGTTTATACGACTCGGTTCGTCCGAAATGCGCCGCGTCGATGTGCGTGTCATAGCCGCTACCAACCGCGACCTTGAGTATGAAGTGCGGCAGGGAAATTTCCGTCAGGACCTCTATTTCCGGCTGAATTCCGTTCATATTATCATCCCGCCACTGCGGCGCCATCCTGCTGATATTCCTTTACTTGTCGAGTATTTCGCGCAGCGGGTCTGTGCTAAAATTGACGTGGAATTCGAAGGCATCTCCGAAGAAGCGCTCGCAATTTTGGAGAATCTGCCGTGGCAGGGAAATATCCGTGAATTACGTAATTTTATCGAAACGCTCGCCACGCTTGAGCAAGGTGCATTTATCTCAACCGATTTACTTCGTAAATACATCCCTCCCGTACTCCCTGCTTATGATGAACAACTGCATTCCTCCTCACGCCCGACGGCGGCGATAGTTCATGTAGGAGAATCACAACGCCGCGATCCCTCACAGGAAATGGATCTCATCTACCGCACGCTCCTCGAGCTACGGAATGAAGTCTCGGATGTCAAGCGCGGTATGGCTTTGATCATGGATGAAATTGTACATCTGCGCGAGGAAGGCGTTGCTATTTCTAAAGTTACTGAGTCTCCTATTATTACTCAGGAACACAGCACCGTTCTCTCGGACGAGGATTACCGACTCGACGAGATGGAACGCAAACTCATCATCTCTGCCCTCAAACGCTTCGAAGGCAATCGCCGAATGGCCGCTAAAACGCTCGGCATCAGTGAACGCACGCTCTACCGGAAGCTTATTGATTATAAGCTTACGGAGTTGTATTAGCCGACCTGCGAACATTATATCGAAACCATGAAAAAAGCCGGATAGATTGAGAATCTATCCGGCTTTTGTTTGTTCTTCAAGGTGTGGACGGCAACGGGTGACCGCACATGATGGCGTGGAATTCAGCGAACGGAATCCAAACTATTCGTCATAATCGACGACCACATCATTGGTCTGCGGGTGCGACTGACAGGTGAGGATATAGCCGTCTTTTATTTCATCATCGGTGAGTGCTTCGCGGCTGTCCATCACTACTTTGCCTGAAACAAGCTTCGCCCGGCACGTGCAACATGCGGCAATCTGACACGCATACGGCGGGTCGAGATGCTGCCGGATAGCGGCCGCAAGAATTGTTTCCTTCGGCTGCACGGTAATAGTATGCTTTCCGCCGTACAGACGAATCTTTACTTCCCGTTCCAACGGCTCATCGGCAGGAGTTGCTGCCGGCGCTGCTTCCTCGGTCGTCTGCGTCTGCGGAAGGGTAAAATACTCACGATGCACGTTGGGCTTTGGAATTGCCATCGACTCCAGAGCGAGCTCTGCCTGCGCCATCATCCCGCTCGGACCGCAGAGATAATACTGCGCCGTTTGCGTCGTGCTGCCAAGATGCTGCTGAAGCAAACGTGTCACGGCAGGCGCATCTAATCGCCCGGGAAGACAAGGCATTGCCTGCGTGGGCTG
>JBPOHH010000333.1:0-1886 GCA_052035765.1 Bacteroidota bacterium | reverse complement strand
CATCTTTTGAGAAAAATCCTGCGAAAGGGAAAATACCGGCAATCGCAATAGTACCAATCAAGAACGTTTTGTACGTCGTCGGCATATACTTTTTCAAGCCTCCCATGCGCTGAATGTCTTGTTCTTCGTGCATACCGTGGATGACCGAACCCGACCCCAAGAACAGCAATGCTTTAAAGAACGCATGGGTCATCACATGGAATACACCGGCCGTAAACGCACCGACACCAAGCGCGACAAACATAAACCCAAGTTGACTAACCGTAGAATATGCAAGGACTTTCTTAATATCATTCTGTACAAGACCCACCAGCGCTGCCGTGAGTGCGGTCGTAATACCGATACCCGTCACCACAGCCATTGTCGTCGGCGAAAGCGCAAACATCGTCGCATTCCGCGCGATGAGGAATATACCTGCCGTGACCATCGTCGCCGCGTGAATGAGTGCAGATACGGGAGTTGGACCCGCCATAGCATCCGGAAGCCAGATGCCGAGTGGAATTTGCGCGGATTTACCGGTACAACCGAGGAAGAGGAGAAGGGTAATTGCGGTGATTAATCCCGAGCCGATAGGGAATCCTGCGGCTGCCTGAGAATTCACTTCTGCATAATTGAGCGTGTGGAAGTTGCTGTAAATCAAGAACATAGCGACAAGCACACCAAAGTCGCCGATACGATTAACGATAAATGCTTTTTTCGCTGCGTCGCCTGTCCAGACGATATTTGACCCTTCGAATTTCCGGTCGTGCCAGAAGCCAATCAAGAGGTACGAGCAGAGACCGACGCCTTCCCAACCGAGGAAGGTGAGCAGGAAATTACTGGCGAGAACGAGATTAAGCATCATGAAAATAAAGAGGTTCAGGTAGGCAAAAAACCTCGGAAACCCTTTATCGCCATGCATATAACCGATAGAATAGATGTGAATCAGCGTACCGATTCCGGTGATAATCAGCGTGTAGAGAATCGAGAGCTGATCGACTTGGTAGGATATGTCAATCGAGAAATTACCGGCTTGCATCCAGGTAAAGAGCCGCACGATATGCGAACGCTCTTCGGGGCCATGACCAAGCAAGGAAACAAATATCGAAACCGCCACCACGAACGCGCCGCCGACTGCCGCGCTTGCAATCCCGCCGACAAGCGACTCACTCTTGAGCTTTTTACCAAAAAGCCCTACAATGAAAAATCCGATAAGCGGTAATAAAGGAACAAGGTAAATTAAATCTATCATACTTTTTTCCCCGACAACATTAAATATGGATAAGTTCTGTTCATTTTTTAGGGTCAGTTGCTGTAACTGATATAATCTTATTTACTTGCGGTACTGTTTGAATATTCACTTGCTCACACTTCCTCAAACATCGCCTTTTCAATCGCCAATTCTACATTTTGGAAGCTAATTTTCATCGTTTCATCGACAATCATCATCGAATTACGTTCGGCTTTCATCCAGTCGGAGCGCCGGTACGTAAAGGGTTCGGACGCGATGACAATCGCATTCGGCCTGCCGAACGTCGGCTCCATCTGACAATGCTCGCCGCGGCATTGATATTCCTTGCCGAACATATAATAAAGCGTCGCAGGCTGCACGCTTGGATTGGTCGTGTAGCGCACGGCTACGATACTATTGCCATTGGTCACACACAGATTGAGATAGGAGTGCGACCGGATATTATGTTCGATGAGTAAATTACTGACATCCTCCAGCGCTTTGTGCATCGCATAGACCATTTCATCACAGGTCACATCGCCTGACGGGTCGTCTATGTGGTTGAGAAATAAGCCGAAAAGGTGTTCGGAATCCGTCGAGCCGAGAATCGCATCATAAGCAGTATCATTCAATTCGCGGAGCAATTTCCGACGGATTTCTTTGAAGCCGCCGAGCA
>JBPOHH010000782.1:0-2699 GCA_052035765.1 Bacteroidota bacterium | reverse complement strand
ATACCCGTATAAGCGCCGTTTATCTTCCGCGAGTAGGCATACTTCGTCGGATCGCCGGCGAAGCGCTCGGTCATCTGCAAAAACATCTGTGGAACGGTCGTTGCATCCATGGCAGTTTCCTTTCGTCAATTATTTTCACGCACTTCTTCACTATTCATTTTCGGCGAATTTACGCGAAAATTATGTGGGACTCAAGGAAAATTTGGCGGAATTACATCCGCGCGGAAATCGCGAGCTCTCGGGAAAGGTCGGCGGTAAGGATTTTTGTATCAAACATTCCGGCGTATTTGGGATTCGGTGTAGGCAGCTCGCCCTTGCTCCATGCCTCATACAGCGTTGCAATCGCGCTTTCGATTGCTTTTACATCCGTTGGGGCGGTCGTCACGGCCGCTTTGGTATCCATCGCCGTTTTACGGATCGAGCCCTCGGGCGCGCAGACAAGCAATGGCTTTTGAGCGCCGATATATTCGAATAATTTACCGGGCAAACGCTCGGCATTCGTGGCCATCAACCATAATGCATCCGACTCACAGAGCTCTTGTATCGCTTCATTGTGCGGAACATAGCCGGTGGAGTGAGCGACACCGTCAAGACCGTATTTATTAATGAGCTTGGCGTGATTCGGCTGCATCGTACCGACGAAGCGGGCCTCGATTCTGGACTTCGCCGATGGATTCTTGGTAATAAATGCTGAAAGAGCTTTGAGGAAATACTTCGGCGTGCAATCATCCTGAAAAACACCGCAATGGGTAATCACAAATTTCACGCGCTCATCTTTGGCGGCTGTCTTAATCTTGAAATCTTCACGGTCATAGCCGTGCGGGAGAATCATCACATCTTCATGGCCGACGGTCTGATACCGGCGAATAAGACTTTCTTTGGCATAGCGGGTCGTCACAATCGTCTTGGCGGCACGAGCCAGAATATTAGCTTCTAATTTTCGCATTTTGGATGAAGCCGCTGATGCCGGCGAGGAACCGTCGGACCATGAATCGCGGTAATCAACCACAAAAGGCAACGCGTATTCATCGGCAATGTCGCTCGCGATTAAAAAATCTGAAAAGGGTGGTGCCGTGGCAAGAATAATATTCACCCGATGCTGCTCCATAATCTCGCTTGCTGTCAGCATTGCCTGCTTACGCCAGCGAATGGCAGAGTCGGGCTTGTACATCATTTTGGTAATCGGACGAACGATGGTTTTCGTAAAAAAACCCGGTAATTTTTTGATGCCTTCCCGCCGCGAGGAAAAAAGTCCCTTTTTGGGCGGCGTACGGTAGATAATGACATTACGTTCCTCAAGCTGCGCAAGAAGAGTATCATCATAGGCATAGAACGTACGAGGTGTGGTCGTCAGCACGATCGGCTTCCAGCCATAATCGGCTAAATGCTTGACAAGCTTTACTGTTCGCAATACTCCACTTAATCCCATCGGCGGAAAATAATAAGCAACAACAAGGACGGTTCTATCGGACATAATGCGAAGAAAGGGTCATACGAAGAGTTCAACAACGAATAAATTAGGGCGCAAAAATACCAAAACCGCAGGTTTTATGAGGCATAGAAAATGGAACCGGTTCGAAAATAGGGTGAGTATGAGGTGGGAAATTTCTTCCGAGCCCCTCGCTTCTTCACGAGCGGCTCGGTTTATCCGCCTGAGCCATGTTCACCGAGCTGCTCGTTAAGAAACGAGGGGCTCGGGAGGACAAACGACAAGAGCTGACCGGTTTTCTTCAACCGGTCAGCTCTTGCAAGTGCATAAACACTGAGAGCATCACTCGAAAGTGATACCCTCAGCAGAATCATCTCCCCCGAGCCGCTCGCTTATTGGCGAGGGGCTTGGTTGGAGTGTTTGGCTAGTCCCAAAAACCGAGGGCATCGCGGGGACGCGATACTCTCGGGAGGAGACACAAAATACAACAGCCGCCTTTTTTTCAAAAGGCGGCTGTTGTTGTGTTTAGGAGTATGAAGCGAATTATTTTTCATCCGACTCTGCTGCGGTGGCTACTTCTTTGAGGAGCTCGGCAGCAAAATCTTCGGTTTCGGCGGGCTTTTCTTCGAGCGATTTCGGGATAATCAGATAATCGAACGTCAGCTCATTCTTCGTACTGTCGAATTCTACCCGCACGGTCGCATTTTCTTTAAATACATTGCGCAGCATTTCTTCGGCTAGAGGGTCTTCGAGGTAACGCTGAAGAGCGCGGCGGAGCGGACGTGCGCCATATTTCTCGTCAAAACCTTTATCGACTAGATAATCCTTGGCCGATTGCGTGAGCTCAAGGTCGATACCGTTGAGCTTGAGGCGCTTGTAGAGCGTCGATAGCTGTATGTCGATGATAGAATAGATGTTTTCCTTGGTCAGCGGACGGAATACGATATAATCATCAATTCTATTAATAAACTCAGGATTGAACATCCGTTTCATCGATTCTTCGACGGTGCTTTTCATTTGTTCGTACTCGTTGTCAGGCGTTTTTTCGGAGAATCCTATGCGTCCTCCTGCCTTCACATCTCGTACTCCCACATTCGATGTCATGATAATTACTGTATTCTTGAAGTCAATTTTACGGCCTAATCCATCGGTCAGCGTACCGTCATCAAATACCTGCAGCAGTATATTAAACACATCCGGATGCGCTTTTTCAATTTCATCTAAGAGAATAATACTATACGGCTTACGGCGTACTTTCTCGGTTAATTGT
>JBPOHH010000276.1:0-4913 GCA_052035765.1 Bacteroidota bacterium | reverse complement strand
CGGGTTCGCTCAGTTACATGAATTCAGGCGGCGCTAGAATCCAACAAGGGTCCAACACTTCCGGTATTATGCTCGGTCTGCTTCGTACTCCTCCGACATTTGACAACGCAAACGGAAATGGAAAGGGTCAGGAAGCAGCAGATGTAGAAGGTACTTATCAATTTGCCGATACACGCGGACAGCGTAATTATCGCGGCGGCGGCGGCTATGACAATCCATTCTGGACAGCCAATAAGAATCCTTTCTCTGATGATGTCGATAGAATTATCGGTAATGTACAGTTGAATTATGTACTCTCCGAATGGGCTGATGTGATGTATCGTATCGGCGGCGACTTCTACAGTGACCGTCGTGATGGTTCGTTCGCGATTGGCTCGCGTACCCTTCCTCAGGGACAAGTCTCCTATGATGAGCATTACAACCGTGATATTACCTCCGACATTATCGTAACGCTTAATAGAAAAATTACGGATGATTTGACGGGTACGCTGTTGATTGGTAACAACGTATTTGCCACGTCAAACAGCCAGCTGTATGTACAGGGTGATGGACTCGTTGTTCCCGATTTTTATCATATTTCCAACACACAAGGTCAAATATCCCGTGAATCGTTCAATTCAAAGCGGACGGCTGCATTCTACGGCGACCTGACGATGAAGTATAAAGATTTTCTTTTCTTCAACGGTACGCTTCGCAATGAATGGTCTACTTCCCTTCCTGACCCGCTCAATAATTCATTTATGTACGGTTCGGTCAACGGTAACTTTGTCTTTACCGAGCTGATGGATCAAAGTGATATATTTTCCTACGGTAAGCTCAGAGTATCCTATGCTGTAGTGGGTAAAGATGCTCCGATTTATTCGACGGTCACGACCTACAATCAGGGATTTTACAGTGATGGCTGGACAAGTGGTATATCATTCCCCTACGGAGGACTCGTAGGATATATGGAGGGTAATACGCTCGGCAGCAGCAATTTGACACCCGAAAAAACCAAGGCCATTGAGTTCGGACTCGACCTCAAATTCTTTGAAAATCGTCTCGGTCTTGACATTAGCTATTACAAGCAAAATAGTGTAGACCAAATCTTCTCGGTACCGGTTGCAGCGACGTCGGGATTTAATGCAGTGCTGAAAAATGCCGGTGAAATTGAAAACAAGGGTATTGAAGTCATGCTCACGGCTAATCCGATTGATATGAGCGGCTTCCGTTGGGACGCACAGATTAATTTTGCAAAAAATACCAATACGGTCGTTGCACTGACCGATGGTGTGGAGAACATCTTCTTGGGTGGATTTGAAGGAGCATCGGTGCGTGCAGTAGCAGGGCTGCCCTATGCGACTATCTTTGGTAAAGGCTTCCTGCGTGATGCGAACGGTAATTTAGTCATTAGTAACGACACCAATGATGCCAACAACGGCTTCCCAATGATCGACCCTCAGGAAAAAGCATTCGGAAGTGCGACACCCGACTGGACGATGGGCTTCCGTAATACCTTCTCCTATGAAGGAATTACATTGTCAGTGTTATTAGATATCAAAAAAGGCGGCGTGCTCTGGAATGGAACCCGCTCGGCTATGTACTATTTCGGTACATCGGATGGTACAGCAGATCGCGGTACCAAAAAAGTATACACCGGCGTGACCGGGCATTTAGATGCCGATGGTAACCCTGTCATCGACGGTAAGCCGAATACGATGGAAGTGACACTTGATCAAGACTGGTATTCAAATGGTCGTGGAAATGGATTTATTGGTGATAATACCGAAGACTTTATCGAAGATGCCGGCTGGACCCGTTTACGCGAAGTAACGCTCAGCTATCGCTTGCCAAAGTCAATTATTGAGAGTTTGCCGTTTTCAAATGTTGAAATTTCCTTGTCGGGAAGAAATTTATGGTTAAGCACCGATTATAAAGGTGTGGATCCTGAAACAAGCTTGCTCGGTGCAAACAACGCACAAGGAATTGACTACTTCAATATGCCGGGTACCAAGACATATACCATGGCATTACGTGTTAATTTCTAATCGTGCTTTTAATCAATAATTACCCAAAAAATATACTACTATTATGAAAACAAAACTAATTTCAGGATTGCTTTGCCTCGCATTAACCGCTATGCTTGGCTCGTGTGATAAATGGATAGATTCGAGTATCAATACCGATCCTAATAACCTCACAACTGCTTCACTCAAGGTGATTTTGCCGACGGCAGAAGCCGGCTTGGCATATCAAATGGGTGGCGATATCGGCCGATATACAGGACTGTTTACGCAGCATTATACCGGCGCAGGTCGTCAGCATGCAGGCTTCTACAGCTATGTATTTACAGAATCAGATGTCAACAACATCTGGGAATTTAACATGTATGCCGGATGTATGAAAGATATGAATGATATCATTTCAATTGCCCGTACATCTGGATCTCCTCACTATCAAGCGGTAGGTGAAGTACTGATGGCATATTCGCTTGGTACAATGACAGACCTTTTTGGCGATATTCCGTATGCAGACTGCTTCAAAGGTAATGGCAACCTAACGCCGGCGTATCAGTCTCAGCAGGAAATCTATACGGCAATTCAAAGCTTGCTGGACTCTGCCCTCATACACAGCGCAGCAGCTGCAAGTAATTTTAAACCAGCCGACGATGACCTGATTTTTGCCGGTTCTATGGCAAAATGGAGCCAAACGGCAAGTGTTTTGAAGGCTCGATATGCTCTGCATACTGCCAAGATTGATCCGGCAGCTTATAGTAAGGCTCTTGCTGCGCTTGGAACCAAAAACTTCGCAGACAATTCAGATGATGCACAGTTTATGTTCGGTTCACTCGAAACCGAAGCAAACCCATTGTATCAGTTTATGGATCAACGTGGTGATATCGCTATGGGTGGAGCGTTAATCAGCTTGATGGATACTACGGATCCACGGTTGTCAAGCTATGCTGCTCTCGATGCTGCCAAAAAATATTCGAATGAATCTGCACCCGGTGCATTCTATGCGTCAGCAGACTCCCCGGTACCGTTGGTGACGTTTGCAGAAGCTAAATTTATCGAAGCTGAATGTGCGTTTCAAACAGGCGACAAGGCTAGAGCTCATGCAGCTTATCTGGCAGGTATTACCGCTTCATGCGCCAAAGTAGGGGCTGACTCCGGTACTATTGCAACATTTCTTGCACTACCTAAAATCAATCCGGGTGAAGCAGGACTGACACTCAAAGCGATTATGGAACAAAAGTATATTGCAATGTTTACCCAAGCCGAAAGCTGGGCTGACTGGCGCCGTACTGATTTCCCAACTCTTTCTCCGATAACCGGAGCACAGGTGCCACGCCGCTTCCCGTATCCGGTGAGTGAGCGCACACGAAATCGAGTACAGCTCGAAAAAGTCAGTGCCGGAGTTTCTCTCTTCAGTCGCGTATGGTGGGATAAATAATCCCTCCTCCGTCAGTGGATAATTCCCCGCGGCTCGGCCGGTAGTCATACCCGCCGAGCCGCTTTTTTATTCTACCCCGAAAGCATTTCTTGGTTATGTTTTTTTTTCGTGGTATTATAGTAGCAATTCTGCTGCAAAATGCCGCGTTCTCTCTTCCTATCTTGAGTGCTATCCCTTTGAATTCTCATCGATTATCGGAGTATGTACATGTTCGAACTTGAAATTGAACAGCTCAAAAAAACTCTTACTGCTCAGCTCCCGCAGGCGCAGCCCTATGTGTTCCTGCGCGATATTTTGAGCAATGAAGCCATCCCCGAAAGCTACAAACGCTTCTTCTCAGGTGAAGTGGATTGGTGGCTCTATGAAGAACAAAACCAATGGCTTGACCATCATCGCTTCGACACATCAGCACCGGAATTTGCCCCGATTTTTAAGCAATTGGAAGATGCGCTGCGGCAGAATGCACACTTTGACCACGATGTATTACTCTCGACCATCGATGCAGCCGCAAAAGTACGGCTGAACTTCCTCTGCCGCCCGCGCACGACCCTTAAATGGTTCGTCTACCGCGGCGGACCCACCAAAACGATCTACGAAATCCTCTTACGTCTCGAATATTTAGCCGATTATTCCTACCTCACCAAGGGCTTCTACGCCTGGGCACGCAAGACCTATTCCCACTATCCGGCAATGGACCTGCTCTCGGTCGTCGAATTTCAAAAAATTATCGAAACAATCGACAACGAACATATCCTCGACCTCTCTCCTCATCAATTCGTCGATTTACTGGAGCCGCTGTTTGAGTTCTTTAATCCACATATCGAAGATTCCACAGCCTGGACCGTGCCCACCGAATCACTCATCGTCTTCCTCGATGACAAAAAAGTCGAACTCATCGCCAAGGAATTAGAACGCATGCTCTATGAAGAGAATTTAGAACGTGTGTCGCAAGAGCAATTCCTGGAAGTAGTTATAGAAATTTTAACCCTCGTCGAAAGCGGCGAACTCGTTCCCGACTTTGAAGTCATCGACTTTGAAGAAGACACCGAAGAAGAAGAAACCCCCGAAAGTGAACACGCCGAAGAAATTTCAGAAGCAGAAGAGAGTGATGACGTTTCTGAACCTGAATTTTGGGAAGTACTTCCAACTGATGAAGTTGCCGAGGAAATTGCCGAGGAAATTCCAACAATTGACATTCCTCACGAAACAGCGCCGGAAATTCCTGAACCTGAATTTTGGGAAGTAATTCCACCGGTTGAAGTTGTGGAGGAAATTGCCGAGGAAATTCCAACAGTTGACATACCGCACGAAACAGCGCCGGAAATTCCTGAACCTGAATTCTGGGAAGTAGTTCCGCCGGTTGAAGTTGTGGAGGAAATTGCTGAGGAAATTCCAACCATTGACATTCCTCACGAAACAGCGCCGGAAATTCCTGAACCTGAATTTTGGGAAGTAATTCCACCGGTTGAAGTTGTGGAGGA
>JBPOHH010000097.1:0-3172 GCA_052035765.1 Bacteroidota bacterium | reverse complement strand
GTAGGCTCCAACAACTTAACATTGCTAGCGTAAACAATCTTTGCAATTTGGGACTTTAAGACCGTAATCTTAGTTCCATTATCGACGATCACCATTTGAGTGCTGTCTTCACTGAAAATTACTCCGGAATACTCTTTACCATCGTGTGTGGTAACTGTGGTCGCACGTTCGGCAGTTTGAGCGTAACTTATCCCGATAGTAACGAAAAAGCAGAGAATAACGAGTAGCTTTGCCATGTAATTAATCCTTGAAAAAAATATGAAAATCTTAGTTCTGTTGGCTATCCGCCATTATTCCGAAGTGAGAGTACCTTTGAGACATAGCCGACCAGGTCGACCATTTTTGAATAATTCATACGTTTGGGGCCGATGAGACCGATGAGTCCGCTTGCTGAACCCACCTGATAGGTCGTGGCTACCAAGCTGTAGTCATTGAGTAATTCATTGTCTAATTCCTGTCCGATGGCGATTTTAATTCCTGAGTCATTCTTGTCCTGTTTTTCGAGTAAATGGATAATTACATCTTCATTCTCGACGAGCTCGATGACGCCTTTGATACGTTCGGGATGCTCAAATTCGGGGTAGGATAATAAATTCGGCGTGCCGGCGATGTGCAGCTTATCTTCATGTTTTCGAAGGGCAAAGAGCGAATCGACCGAGTCGATGAAGAGCCGGAGTGTGGGATTAGAAGTATCTGCTTCGGCAATTACTTCCGCGAAATTCTCTTTTAGGAATTTAATTGATTTACCGGAAATTCGCTCATTGATGAATTGCGCCGTCGCCTCAAGCGTTCGATAGTCGATTTCATACTGCGCTTCAAGCGTGACGGTGCGTACGGAGTTGGACTCTAATTCCATGACGACGAGCAGGCGGGAGGAGGAGAGTCCGATGAGTTGCAACCGTCGAACAATGACATCGAGGAAGTTCGGCAATTCTACCACACCCAAGTACTTCGAGAGCGAACCAAGAATCTTGGACGCATCTTTAAAGAGCATTTCCGGAGAGGAAATCATGAGATTATCCTTGACGACGCTGCGTTCGGTGTCGGATATTTTCTCTGCCTGCATCAGATAATCGACATAGACTCTATAGCCCTTGTCGGTAGGAATGCGTCCGGCAGATGTATGCGGATGACCGATGAATTCCATTTCTTCAAGGTCGGACATCACATTACGTACCGTCGCCGGCGAGAGCTTGAATTCCTGCTCAAGGTAGCGGGAGACGAAGCGCGAACCAATGGGATTGGCCGTGAGGATATACATCTGGACAATCGACCGGAGAATCGATTTCTCGCGTTCGTTGAGTTCGCGCGGCTCACGCTTGGGAAAAAGTAAATCGCTGTGCATGTCAAATCCATCCGTTCAATAATATTCCGTACTCTGTACAATTCACCATAAAAATTAATACTTACTTTACTATCATAATCTTCGCCGTCGTACTTGCTGCGCCTGATTCTAATCGAAGAATATACATTCCTGAAAGTAGATTTTCGGGAAGCGAGACGTATTCTGTTTGCCCGTTGGCAATTCCTGACCATACTTCTGTCGTGGCACCGATGCCGCTAGTGAGTGTTACACGCGCCGGCGCGCCGGTTTGCGGGAGCGAGCAGGCGGCGACGGCATTATCCATAGAATGCTGCAGAACGCTGAGGGAGAGTGGAGCAGGTGTGTGCTCATTATTAACCGAGGTCGGTGTACCGAGCTGGTCGATGGCGAACCATACAGCGGGTACTTTCGACTGATCGATTGTCACGGCGAATTTTCCTTTGGAGAGTCGTGTGACGGCGAGTGGAGTGCTTGTGCGTTTTCCGGTAGAATCGATCGGCGTGATGCTGATGGAGTCGAATTTGGTATCAAAGGACAGGCGCAGGGTCATGGCTTCGATTTCGACGGTGGTATTTCCCCAATTGATTAGGGAATTGTTTCCGCTCCAAATAGTGCCCCTGCTGGTAGCGCGGGTGCTGAGAGTAAGCAATGACGAGCGGGAATCGGTGACGGGAAGTGAGTCGCTGCTTATCCATGAGAACGAGCCGGTATTGCCTGCGTCCAGGCGTTCAGCGCGAATTGTGCCAAAGGTAAAGATTTTTCCGCCGAGTGCGCCCGTGGCAGCGATATACTGTGGGGTCGTGATGGTAAAGACACTGTCGTCGGCGTTCCAGAGGAGTTCTTCCGTATCGCTGAGGAGACTTCTTGTATCGACGCCGTTATCGCCCGAGAGCTCGGAGATGGAGCGGTGGGGGAGCTCTGATTGCTCAGTCGCATCGAGTGAGTCAATTTGTACCTTGCGGAATAATACCATGCGTTGGTCGCTGTAGATATCGAGCCAGAACGAACCATTTTGCCATTGGGGGGTAACCAAGTCATAGAGCGTATGATGAATCCCGATTGTTTTCTTTGCCGGAGAAATCATCCCCGATTGAAAGGCGCGCGACGCTTGCGGCATCATCGCAAGGAGTGCAGAATTGGAGCGTAACTGATAGAATTGTCCGCTGTCGATGGCGGTCTTGGTCATCGTTGCCTGTTGGTCGGAATAATATGTCAGGAAAAACCCATCCCAATCCTGATACGCCGAATACGCCGGCAGCATGGTCGCCATTTCATTTTGATGTGCCGAGGGGTAGGGCATGAGCATACCGGCGACGATCATGGGTTTGTTCTTGATTTTAGCACGGGCAAGATTCGGGTAGACACCTGCATTTATATTCGACACCATTCCGCTATTGTCGATGCTCCATTTACCGGGCGATGACTCACGTGTATAGTCCCATCCTTCGAATTCTGTCGTAAAATCTGCCGAGCTCATGGCAAATAACTCATTGTAGTATTGCGGTTGTGTACCGCCGGAAATCGAAGCGCGGACTTTCAGGGTGTCTTTGAGAAAACTGTACATTTTATCCGTATAGTCTTTCATAAGGGCCGTGTAGAAGATTGCATTATCGGCCATGCGTGCAGTACTGATGGTATTATCCGACCATTCGGAGCGTTTGACAGAAAAATTACTCATGCTTTCGCCGGCGAATAGATTAACGTCATCCACCGTAAGCAGGCGTACATTATCGATATAAAAATCACCGGTTTGCTCACCGAGATAGTATGATAAATTAACGGTCGAGCTGGCGGTGGTATTTGCCCGGAAGCGAATGACATATTCCTTCCAATCGGAAGTAACGACAT
>JBPOHH010000508.1:0-16953 GCA_052035765.1 Bacteroidota bacterium | reverse complement strand
AAAATATGCATTCGAAGGGTTTACGACAGTTTCACGTTGACTGTACGCGCTATAGAAGAGGTAGTCTGTTTTGAGTCCTGCCATGATCGACATCCGATTCGTGATCCGATAGCCGGGCATAGCAAGCAGGGAAGCGTTCGCTGTTTTGGCAGTGATGGTATAGTCGAATGATCCGGTAATCGCAATATTCCCATTGAGATTATCATTGAAAATTGTCGATTGCTGTTGAGAAAGCGTAGCGGTGTGAAATTGAAGACCCAAGCGGGCATCGAGGAACCATTTATTATCTGCTTTCAGGGGGAATTCGATGAGTCCGCCGAGTCCGAAACCGACACCCGATTGGGAGGATTTATCGCTGAAATTTTCGGGGCAACAAAATGCCACATCATTGAATCTGGCAAAATTCGCATGATGAATATCCATACCGCCGTTGAGGTACATGCCGTAGCGTAAGAACTGCAGCGTATCGATTTTAGGAGCAGTCTGGGCTGACGATGAGGCAATAGCGAGAATGAACACCGACAAGAGAGTCACAATTTTCATGCAATTCTTTCTATTTATTAGAAATTGAGTTTTCTATTTCAATTTGTACTGTGCGGCAGTACATTCTCGACTCGGGCGTTTTCCATTCATCTTTAAATAAATCTTTTTCGCCATTACCTACCGAGCGAATATGGTCGGGCTGTGTCAGACCTTTAAATCTGTCAATCACATACGCCGTAATATTTTCGGCGCGTCCCACCGAACGGAGGCGATTGCGTTCATCATCGCCGATTTCATCGGCAAAACCGCTGATCGTGACTTTTGAGCTGGGCAGGAGGCGTCCTTTTTCGTAGATAATTTCTATGATTTTCCGGTGATAGTCGGTTAGGAGATTCGAGTTAAAATCAAAGAGAATGAGATTGAACCGATGGAGCTCTTTACCGGCGATTTTAAGGGTTTTTTTCTTGAATAATGTTTGCTGCTCGACCTGAATATTACCAACATTACTTGCCTGCTGACGATTGGTATTATCAGTCGTAAACAATCTGAACTCAATTTGCTGTTCGGTCTTGGGCTGATGTTCGGTATCTTCTTCAATATTCCATAGATACGTCGGAGGCAGTCCGGTGCCTTCACGCCGGAAGAGCAAGCTGTCTTCGGTCATTTGCCATGCTTTGAGATCATGCCGTACGATGAGGTCACGCTGATGATAATCGAGCTGAAATTCGATCATCGGCGGTGTCATTCTGATCTGCACGTCTTTGATTTCGACCGGACGGAGAATTCTCCAATCGGCGACTAATTCGACGCGCCGATTCTCGGCATTGGACTGTTCGGTATATTCTATCTGTGCGGTAATGGACGGTTTTTCCGGTAACCCCCGCGAGCTTACCACCAGGCGTGCAGAGTCAATTCCCCATACATTAAGAAAATACCGTTGAATCGTGAGCGCGCGGAGATACCCGACGGTATCGAGCTCGGCAATGCCATCGGTACAGCCGATAATCTGCATCGTGTCTTCGGGATGATCTTTCAGGCGCTTACCAACGATATTGAGGATATAGCGGTAGGCGTAGAGTGGTGTGATGGACTGCTGTAAGTTATTTTCATTGAAGTACTTGGCTTCGCCGGGGGTGAACTGCTTGTACTTCCCGAGTTGTAATTCAGAAGAATCTTTTTCAAAGAAAATATACGGTAGCAGCGGGAGCAGGGTAATCGCCTCGACTTCTTCACGGAGCACAGTAATCACCGGCTCGCGATTGCCTTTTTCATCCACGCCCACCGCCGACACGCGGGCATCAGTCTGAGAATGCAGAAGAGGGGAGCAGAATGAGAGAAGAAGAACAACAATAGTAATACTACGCACCATGTTTACCCGGGGTTAATGTTGGAGTTGTGTTACGACAAAGCCGTCGGTATCATCCGAACGGAAAATAGGAGTTTGATTGAACTGCAATTCCGTTTTTAGCTTTTTGATACGTTTTTGAATATAATCCTGAAGCGTCGAAAGCGATATCTGCCGGTCTTCCATAGAAGCAGCTTTACCATTGAGACCTTCGAGTAATGCCGTTGTAAATATGCCATGTTGCAAATTATCGGATTCTCGCGCAAGCTGACTCCCGAGTGCTGCCGACATCAGATAAACGCCGGAGGTACGGGGTAATTGACGGAGAATTTTCGTTGTACCGGATTGCTCTTCCATAAAGCTCGCCGTGACTGCACCGGCATGACAGGCATCGAGAACGAGCGCTTTCTTCTCACATTTAAGAGCGAGAAATTTTGACTGCAGCAGATGCACGGATAATCCTGTATTTCTGAGGGTACGTTCGTCGGAGAGCGACTCGATTTCGTGGGTTATGAGATAGAATTCTTGTTCGAGTACCGATGTTGACAACGTACCATGCCCTGCAAAATAGAAAATAAATCGGTCATTCGGTTGAATTAATCGGGAAATTTCATCAAATCCGGCAAGAATATTGGAAACGGTGGCATTTTCATTGACTAATTGCTTGACAGTAATGGTTGAATACTCACTTTTGGAGAAATTGTCGCGGAGGGTAGCACTCAAGCTTTCAGCGTCATTCTGTGCGTATTTGAGATTATAGAGTGAGTTTTTATACTTGCTGACACCTACGGCAAGTACATATAAATTGGGCTTGACCTGCGGCTGGAATGTTGAGAATACACTCATTGTATCATAGGACTCGATGCCGTCAAGCGACGTGCAGACGACACGCAGGAGATTTTTGCCGGGATATAATTGGAGGGGAACAGTCACAAGGCCACGCAGCGAAACGCTGTCAGATGAGTATTGCGGATTACCGTTGTTGGTCACCCGGATTTCTTTCAGTTGCGTGCCGGTCTGCATAAGCTCGAAAGTCAGCAGTGCTTCGTCCGTCGCAAACTGTCGGACAGACATCGGCGAAAGAATTCTAATCGAAGCGATTGGTTTTTCATTCAACTGTGAGAGTACACTGGGAGTTGGCTTGATGGATGCACCGAGAACCTGAGCCAGAATTCCGGGTTTTTCAAGGAGAGTAATATAATTTTCAAGCGGCAATGAATGATTATCCCGTACGATATTCACCGCACCGACACCGGAGGAAGAAGCGTCAAATACTCCTTCAGGAGTGACGGCAATCCAGCTTGCGGGTGCAATGGTGACGAGCTTGATAACCGGCTGCAGGGTCTTGAGGTCGATGACAACACAAGTACCATCATTACCAACACTTGCAGCATAATTTCTAACCGGCAGGATGTCGATATCCCAGACTTCCGTAAAATGATTAATTGCCGATGCAATCTGTTTTCCGGTCGATGTCCAGGTGCGGGTCGAATTATCCTTGCTGCAACTGACGAGTATAGGTTTTGATGGGTTTGAATTATCGCGTATCCAGCGCAGGTGATTGACTTTACTTGTATGTCCTTTGCAGAGTATTTCTTTTGAACGGAAGCCGTTTGCCCACATTCCAATGTCACCGTTCTCGTATCCGACGGCGATCATACCGGTTAGCGAGTCAATTTCAGCAGTCATGATGACGCGGTCGCCGACCGATAGACTGTCGGTGACCATGAGCGAAGCAAGACTCCTGAGCCGGATAGTTTTCTTATCTGTTGTCAGGACTTGAGTTGCGCGGCTGCCGATGCAAATCTGCGGTTGAGCGTTATTGATCTGCCGGAGTAGGGAACCGGATGCGCCATCCCAGACGATGAGCGAACCATTCGCATGACCCGAGAGCAGGAGATTGGTCCCGGGAATGAATTTCAACGATTTGACCGCCGAGAGTCCGCGACCGAGGGAGAGGAGAGAGTCCTGATACAGTATCAGAATCGAGGCATCGGACGTACCTGTTCCGATTGCTAAGCGGTCACCCGCGTCATTATAACTCAGGTGAAAATCAGCGCCGCTTTTATCCGGTAATGGATAGTATGTGCAAGCGCCACTCGTGTAGTCCCACACCCATACATCATAGTTCTGATTGAGAATTGCCAGTGACTTTGCTCCGGCTGCGACGGCTCGTTGGATAGTATTAGCGCCGGAAGGTGTGGAGAGCGAACGCATTCCCGAACGCGTAAGCCATTGTAATGTACCGTTTCGCGTGCCGACGACGATATTCCCCGACTCAATACTTGCGGCACAGGTTGCGCTCTGATTCTCGGTGAGTGAGCGACGTTTGGTAATCGGATCGACACTTTCGACGACACCCTTGGAGGTGACAAATGCGAATAATTTGTTCTGCGGGTCAAATGCAGCCGATAGTATCTTCCCGGTTTGAATCGACTTCCAAGGTTCAGCCGCTTCACGGTCACTGTCCACCGTTACGATCCCTATACTCCCTTGTTCATCGATCCAGACGAGGGTTTCATCACTCATTCTGCCGATGGATATAATCTTCGACGTGCTGACTTTCCGGAGCTTAAGGATGCGTTTTGCATGAATATCGAGGAGCACTATTTCACCGGCGGTCGTGCCACAAGCCAAATGCTGCCAACTTGAATACGCGAGAAGTGAAGTAACGGTCCCGCCTGCCTGAGGGATGTCAATGGTCGAGCTTTCGCGGAGAACTTTCGTTGCATCAAAAAAATGCACCGATTTTTCAGCATCTAATGCGACGGCGATAGAATTTTGATACGGGTCATCACTGTAGGTAATTGCGACTACTTTTTCGCCGGTGTGAGCGATGCTTTGTTGCAGCCCGGTGAACAAGTCCCAGAGGATGAGCTTGCCGTCACGTCCGCCGCTGACGAGGTTCTTACCTTCTGGCTGAATTCCTGTAGCCGTCACATTGTCTGTATGACCTTGTAATATATAGAGTAAACGTCCGAATTCCTGTCCCGGGGTAGAACTCCACACGCGGAGAAAATTATCGTTACTTGCGGTAATCACCTGATGCGTGCGGTCGGAATGAACAATGGAATTGATTTGTGCGGTGTGGTCAGTCTGGATGACAACAGAGAAGGAAGGAGATTCAGCGCCCGTAACACGAAGAATGCCAGGTAATTGTATCAATAGTGCAAGGACAGACAACCGCAGCAATGCAGGTGCTGCAAACGTCGATGAGGACAATTCACACAGAAACTTATAGCAATCGTACATAAGACCCGACAAAATGGTAGAATATGTTCAATAATTTTGCTCGAAATTTCAATTACCGGATGATGTCTGCGCTATCAATTCGTTGAGAATTACAATCGTTTGCGAACCGTGGCACGAATATACGGAATATTTTTTTTAATCGAGAAGTTCTCATGATCGGTTCTCGGCAAATCCCAGTCATCGTCGGATGCATACGTAAATTCAAACCCTGTATGTGCTTGTAATACTTCCTGTTGATACGCATCGACTTCTTCGACATCGGTCATCAGATATAATGTTCCGGTGGGCTTAAGCACCCGGTGTATTTCCTGCACAAGTGAGGAATTAAATGCGCGCCGTTTATGGTGTTTTTTCTTGTGCCACGGGTCAGGAAAGAAGTAGCACACGGCATCGACCGATTCTGAGGTGATAAAGGGTAAGCCGTTGGTAGTATTATACCATTCGACGCCTGCATTGAGCAGTTGTTCACCCTTGATGATGCTGTCGATCCATTCTACAGCTTGCTTGCGTACTTCTACTCCAAAGATATTAATCCCGGGATTGCGCAGTGCATATTCCAGCAGGAATCCGCCACGTCCGCATCCGATATCAAGCACAGTCGGAGGGAGACCATTGGCAAAATACGTGTTCCATTCGACGACCGGCATAATCGGCGGGTAATACCGTGGTAATACTTTGAATTCATGAAAAGGTACATACAAATTCGGCGCCGTGTGATGCCGCATGCGGGGAGTCGGGTATTTCTTGTAGTCTATGATCATAATTAGAGAGTATATTTTGCTGCAAAACGGTTTCTGTTCTCAAGATTTCTCCGCTTGCGTTCTTGTTCGGAAATGAATTCTATGGATTCCAATTGCCGGTAGAGCTCAATGTATCCATCTTTATTAGTAATATGTTGCGTAATTGACTTGATTAATTTTCTTTTGCAGTCACCGGCATCCGTTGAGAGGAACATGAACCAAGCGTCCGGTATTTTCATTACGATTGACGCAATATCGACCTCAGCCAGCGCATCGAATTCCCGCGCGATTGATTCATCGGTTATATCAGGACGGTACAACGGATTATGGCGAAGAGCCCGCCGTACTGCATCAGAGGAGAGATAATCCTTCGCATGCAGGGCTCCCATAACCATAAACGATGCTTCATAGTCGATTGAATACTCGCTTGTACCGATGTGAAGAAGATTTGAATTAGCAAACGAGCGATCGACATTCATGAGCAACAAATCATAGATAAATATCCGTTCCCGCACAGGAGTATGGATGACCGAATCATTGAGCAGATCGACGTCAATTGCATCAGGATAGAAAACAGATGCTGTATTCAATCCATAACTCTTTTGCAATAAGTCCCTTACTTCCGTATCGACCCGGCTAGTGTCTGCCCGGTGGTCCAGTGTTATGAGACTCATCTCAATGATAGGCAGTCCTATCGCACGACCAATCGCCCTGCTGAGCATTTCGCTTATAGCTGCTGTTGGGCTGCTGAGTCCGCCGTTGAGCTTTACAAACACTGCCTGTCCGTCGGATGCAATGGCTGTGATGGGACGTGAAGAACCTTTTTTTACAACCGATACGACGGTTTGTATGAACCTATCTTCGCCTTCGGTTATCATTATTTTTTCAGTCCCATGACCATTCCGTCACCGACAGGAAGGAAGCATGACTGAAGCTCGGGATGATTGGCAATTGCTTTGTTAAATTGTTGAATACCAAGCACATTGTGAGGTTCATAGGTTGGTTCTGTGTCGGCAACATATCCCCAGGCGAGAGCATTATCCCCGGCGATGACGCCACCTTTTCGCAGCAGTGGCAAGCTGAGCTCAAGATACTTCAAATATTGAGGTTTATCGGCATCTATAAAAATAAAATCGAAGCTAAAATCCGGGTGGTACGCTTCCAGAAATGCGGCAGCATTTCCTTCATAGACTATGATTTTGTCCTGAAGTCCTGCTTCTTCGGCTTTTCGGCGGATGAATGCGCAAAAGTCGGCGTTGAGCTCGAGGCAGATGACTTTGCCGCCTTCGGGCAGGGCGCGTGCCATCGTGATAGCAGAATAGCCGGCGAGTGAACCTATTTCGAGGACATAGCGGGCATTCATGGCTTTGAGGAAGAGCTGCAGAAATGCGCCTTGAGCGCCGCCGATGCAAATATCGGGAATGGAATTTGCGGCGGCATCGCGGTTGAGGGCGGTAAGAAAGGCATCTTCTGCGGAAAAATTATCTTCGATATACTGTGCAAGTTCGTGATTTAAATACGTAGCTTTTACTGCCATTTGAAGTACTTTCGGGTTAGTTGGAGATGGATTATTATCAGCAAAATACGTTGAATTGAGGTTATGAACAAACGCGTCCCGTATTTTTAACAGCGTACTTCGGGTGACAATGCCTCACTTTGCCGTATATTTGCAAAGTATTTACCAATAAATTTTCTGTTTTGATTAATGAACGAAGAATCCATCATAGAGCTACACAAAGAGGATGAGGAGAAATCCAAGAAAAGGGGAATATTCTTTTTTTTCTGGAGATTTTTTCGTGGACTTGTTGTCTGGACATTTCTTTCGGTATTGCTGCTGAGTATTTCGGTGGTCATTTTGAGTCAGACGGAGAGTTTTCGCCGGTGGGCTGCTCCTCACATTCAAAATCTGGTGAATGATCAATTAGTCGGCAGGATTGAATTCTCAGATTTTGAGATTAACATTTTTAAGGGGTTAGTTTTTCATGATGTGCGGGTACTTGCAGCCGGTGATACGGTACTTGCGACACAGAAGATTACTCTCGGCTATGATCTAGAACAGCTGTTTACCAATGAAATTTATGTCACCAATCTCACGATAGAGACGCCGAGGATCAAGATTCTACGTTCGATGGACAGTGTATGGAATGTCAGTAAAATCGCCAAGCCATCGACCGACACCACTCCTGCCAATCCTTTTACCTGGAAGATACATGCGTATAATATAACTCTTCATGGCGGGACTATTACTCTCTATGACTCCACCAGCAGTGCACGGTCCGAACCGGGTGCTCTCGATTTTTCGCATCTGCATCTCTGGAATGTAAATTTAGGTTTGTCGGCAGATGCATCGATTGCCAACAAAGACTTCTTTCTATCTCTCGACAAGCTGTCATTTGAAGAAGCAACCGGACTCTCAGTCAAAGAGTTGTCCTGTAAAGTAGTACTTAATCAGCAGGGAATTAATCTCAAGAACCTCGCATACACGACAGCCGACACCAAGCTCTCGCTTACGGCGCGGGTCGATTCGCTTAATATTTTTGAAGGAGATGCGGCGGAGAATTTTAAGCGTGCGCCGATGCACCTTGAGCTCGACGCCGACTCTCTTAATACAATAGATTTACGTCGGTTTTTGCCCTATTCCGGGGTGTTCGGAACGTATAAATTAGCGCTGACTGCTCATGGAAAACTACCGTTAATTTCCATTGGAAAGCTCATGCTGGAGTCACCTTTTTCACGGCTGAACGCAACAGGTCTGCTCCGTCATCTCGATTCTCCGGAGAAGTTGTCGTTTCAGGCATCGGTTGATAAGTCCTATATTAACTATGATGAATTACAGACAAATGCGCAGTCATTATACCTTCCGAAACTTGATTTTCTTGGGACAGTGCGTCTGCGCAAGGCATCAATCGATGCATTACCGTCAGATTCTATTGCAATTTATGCCGATGCAAAGACCTTGTCCGGGGGAGTTGATGGGTTCCTGACGCTATTTCTCAGAGATACCCTTGCCTATCGGGGCAATCTCACGACAGAGAATATTAATCTTGCGAAAATTGCGCATAATCCATCGCTTGAAAGTTCGATTAATGCTCATATCGATATTTATGGCAAGGGTATTATGCTAGACGAACTCGATGCATTTGCCAAGATTGAATCTCAAAATTCTACTTTTTCGGGTCGGCAGTGGAGTAAAGCGTATTTTTCCGGAGGAAGTCACGGGCAGGGAATTGTCAATATTGATTCCCTTCTTGTCGATGTCTCGGACCGCGTTCCCGAGCCGGATAGTCTTGCTTTTGATCTGTTTGCCGAGAAAATACCGTCCCAGCTTTTTACCGGTTCGGGTATGGTGGATTTGCGCAACATGAACATCCCGCGTTATCGGTTAACCGGTAATTTTGAGCATTTTCCACTTGCCAGAATGCTCAATAATGTGGAGTTTCCAAGGACAGTGGGGGCGTCTTTTACTCTTGCCGGGAGTGGATTTCATCCTGATAGTCTGGAAGGAACGTATCATTTTCAAATAAAGGAATTGACCTTTCCGGACCGCTCATATATGCCGATGAAGCTCCACCTCGATATCAGTCGTGACTATACGACCAACGAAAGAAGCATTGACATCCAATCACCTATAATCCGAGGATCGATTGTCGGAAAATTCACGACCGATGACCTCAGCCGTGAAAGTGTATCACAGGGTAACTATATCGCAGATTTCTTGCAGCAAAAGCTGCCCGTGCTTACTGTTTCCTCCAAAAAAACTCCGCCGCAAGTACCTATAGCGCTCCAGCCGTTTACCCATCCGGTTCACCCGCTCAATGTGCGCTTTGACCTCGATGTGCTTGACCTTGCACCGATTAATGTGCTTTTAGGTAAAGACGTATCCCTTGATATCAAAGCAAAGCTGCGTGGCTCGATGAAGGCAGATGCACAGAGCTCGGTCACTGAATTAACCAATCTAACAATCGAACAATCACGGGTAGCCGTTGGCGGTACCTCCATACGCTCCGATAAAATACAATCATCGGCATCGGTACATATACAGCATTCAGACCAAGGGTCGGTACTCCAGAAATTTCAATTCTCGACAGTCTGCGACTCTACGCTAACCATCAATGACATTTTTCTCTATCGTCCGACGATTGCTCTTTCTTACAATCAGGGTACGATGGCGATTTCTGCAAGTGGTATATACAACAACGAGTTTTCCGGGAATGTAGTAGGTTCGCTGACTTTTCAGGATACCGTTGCGAAATTCACTCTCGATTCGCTCGGAGTGGGATTTGGTGGAATGAATTGGCAATCCTATAAAACCTCCTCCGGCAGCTTCACCCCGCACGGACTTGAGATAGGAAAGCTCGAAATGCGCAGAAAAAATGCTGAACGTATTGTTTTGTCAGGACTAGTATCGAATGAGCATTTCAAGAATCTTTCGATTAAGCTTCATGAATTCCCGCTGAAGGAGTTGACGAAGTTCCAGTTTATTGATGAGGATACCAAGCTTCTGATCAAGTCACTTGAAGGCGAGGCGACAGAGGTAAGCATAGGACTCAACGGCAGCTATCAAAAACCCATCATTTCCCTCAAGGGACAATTAGATAATCTTAGCTATAACGGTGTAGGTATTGGCAATCTAACCATGGAGTTAGTGCATCAGGATTCGTCCATTACCGGTGCTATTCAGATTGTTAATTCCAAGCTTTCCGGCTCTCCGAAAGTACTCGAAATAGGTGTCGAGCAGCTTCCGCTTAACTGTGCCTTGGCGACGATTGATCATCGGTTGAGCAAGACCGAACCTATGATCATCACCGGTAAAGCCAATGCGTTGTCGATGGGCGTTTTTGCACCTTTTATCCCGGGAATTACCAAGCTTCAGGGGTATGCCGATGCCGAGATTACAGTCGAAGGAATCGCTCCTAATATCCATTACGGCGGTACTGCAGCTCTGTCCAGGGCAAGTTTTGTCGTGCAGAGTACGAATATTAAGTACTTTGCCGATGGGAAAATGTCATTGAAAAACAACGAAGTCATCGTCGAAAAAATGAACCTGAAGAACGACGAAGTTCGTGATCTACGAGGTGGAAAGGCCGAAATCGATGGCAGAATCGTGCTTAAAGATTTTTCCATCGACTCACTTGATATATTCATTCGTTCGCAAAAAATCCTTCTGTTGAGTTCTGCCTCCGCTGCCACAAGCCCTACGCTCTACGGAAAATTTATCATCTCTACCGGCAGAAATCCATTGCATTTCTTCGGTACACTAGAAAAGCCCTTTTTACGGGGTGATGTCAATATCGAAGATGCGATGCTGACATTCCCTCCCGACAAACAACTCAAAGTATCGGCTTCCACGTTCCGCTATACGGTCGATACTGCCAAGGGCAGGTATTCAATGGTTGTTACACGCGATACTTCTCCTGCGGTGACGACACCTGTCCCACCTAGTTCTGCCAATACAACCGCATCAACGGCATTGACCGAAGCCGATAAAGCAGCAAAAAAGCGACGTGGTCCGGGAATTAATGAGCTCATCGATTATGATGTCTATGTCAAAATTCCGGGTAATTTTGGATTAAAAATGATCCTTGGGCAATTCGATCAACTCGAAGCGAATATCAGTCCTAAAGACAGATCAATACCTCTCCATTACGTACAGCCTCCGCTCAGCGGTCCGAAGCTGTATGGTGATATTATTGTCAAAGAGGGCTCCAAGTATAAGTTCTTCAAAATTTTTGACGCTGAAGGCAGCCTGCAGTTCAACACAGGTGCTATTGACAATCCGGCATTAAACATCAGAGCAAAGTACAAGGGGCAGCGAACCCGTGATAATGGTCGTCAAAATTATTCGGTAAATTTAACGATTTCAGGTTCGAAGAAGTTGCCCATAGTCGGCATCAGCTATCAGCTTGATGGCGTAGAAGCCGTTGGCGACTCGGCTAAAGTGCGGAGTGATGCGATATTGTTGTTGTTGGTCGGCAAGACGCAGGACGAGCTAGGTCCCAAAGCTGCGGGAAATAGCGGTCAGCTCAATATCACAAATGAATTGTCGAGTGGAATTTCCGGCGTAGCATCCAATCAATTATCGAGCTTGTTGCAGGGAACGGGTGTCTTTACGGATGCACAGATTGATTTTGTCGGAGGACTGCAGGATATCTCTTCTGCACGTCTGAGTCTCAGCGGGCAGCTCTTCGGTAATGTATCCTGGAGAATAGGCGGTACATTAGGCGATGTGTCTGCCAACAGTCAGATTAGTGTAGACATACCTCTAAGTATACTCGGAGATACGGACTTGCTCAATAATTTTGTTCTGCAGCTCACGCGTACGATCAATGCAACCAACACCTCAGGCAGGCAACAAAAGGACTGGGAGTTTAAGCCCGGTTTCAGATATTCTTTTTAAGAAATAGGCGAATAGTAAAAATGCCTCCCGACATTCAAGTCAGGAGGCATTTTTGTATTAATTCTGTTGCAATTACTTTTTATTAGCAAGGATACTAAGCTTGTAACCGGTGCCATGAATATTGACAATCTCGACGGAACGGTCTTCTTTCATGTATTTCCGAAGCTTTGTGATAAATACATCCATACTGCGACCGTTGAAATAGCTGTCATTGCCCCAGATTTGCTTGAGTGCTACTTCACGTCGGAGCACATTGTTTTTGTACTGACACAGCAGCTTCAGCAGGTCAGCCTCTTTACTCGTAAGCGGCTGCTGCTTAACGCCAATCTGGAGAAGGCGCTGCTGATAATCGAACGAATATTCACCTACGGTAAACTGATCTTCCTCCAGTACATTTGCCAGACCATTTTGGCAACGACGGAGCACAGCCTGTATCCTGCATAAGAGTTCATCTGCACTGAAGGGCTTGGTCACATAATCGTCTGCACCGATGCTAAACCCTTCAATTTTATCCTCTTTCATACCTTTCGCTGTAAGGAATATAATAGGAATTGTACGGTTGATACTCCGAATTTGTCCGGCGAGCTCAAATCCATCTTTTTTCGGCATCATCACATCCAGCACACAGAGGTCAAATTGACCTTTGTTGAATTCTTCCCAGCCGAGCTCACCATCTGCTTTGAGCGTTACTGTATAACCTTTAAGCTGTAAATATTCTTGTAGAATAGAGCCTAAATTCGCATCATCTTCGACTAATAAAATTCTGCTTTCCATAGATTATTTCAATACACTAAGTGAATATAAAGAATTACGATAAATAGCTTTGGAAGGGGATGTAGAGTTCGAACATACTGCCTTTACCGAGCTCGCTTTGAACAGAGACCTTGCCGCCATGAGCCTCGACCATAGACTTGACATAGCTCAGCCCTAAACCGAATCCCTTGACATCATGTCTGTTGCCGGTAGGTACGCGATAGAATCGTTCAAACACGCGGCGTTGCTGTTCGCGGTTCATGCCGATTCCATTATCCTGAATTGATATGATAATGCCTTCGCAGGCGTTTTTGGTGGTGACAGTAATAATTGGCTGTTGCGGAGAATACTTATTGGCGTTATCGAGTAAGTTGTGAAGGATATTGCTGATATGAGCTTCGTCTGCAAAGAGAAATGAGCGTTCGGCATCGAGATTACAGAAGATATTACCACCTTTTTTCTCAACCTGCATGGAGATATGCTGCACGGCGGAAAGTACGGTTTGATGAATATCCATCTCACGTTTATTGATGGTGAATTTACCTTTTTCGAGAGAAGCTGCCTGTAGAATCAATTCAACTTGCTTGCCAAGGCGTTTGTTTTCATCAAAAATCACATTGACAAACCGGGAACGCCGATCTTCGCTTGCAGCAATTGTTTGATCACGTAATGCTTCGCTTGCAAGGGAAATGGTAGCGATGGGTGTTTGAAATTCATGCGTCATGTTGTTGATAAAATCAGTCTTGAGGTCGGTTAGCTTTTTCTGACGTACAAGTGCAAGTACGGTGAATCCGAACGTACCGATAATAATCGACAAGAAGATACCGGAGGAGGCCATGAGCGCCCAAAGTGATTGTAGAATATAGGATTGCTGATCAGGAAAAAACACACGTAGCGAATAGTGTTTCGGGAGGATGTCATTGGGAAACATGGTCGCAGTATAGACGCTTGACTTTGTTTCTTTACGAACGGTAGGTGTATTAGCAAGCAGAACCGAATCATTTTTTTCGAGGAGGACAGCATATTCACAATTGAGGAGAATACCTTTATTGCGCATATTTTGGTGGAGCAGTGAATCGAGCCGTGATGGCTGGACTCGTTCCTGTAATGTCTTCATTTCGCTCAACTCACAGACAAGCTTCACGGCAACATCGCTAAATTGCTCGACTTTGCGGGATATTTTCTTGGCTTTTTCTTCGGGATTCGCCGGCTTTCTGGTTCTTCTACCTGATGGCTTCAGAGAGGTATTCGAGGCAATTTGTTCGCTTCTATCCGGTTGCTCTTCAATATTGAGCCAGATATCAGGTTCATTTTGCTCTAAATGGAGGATCACATTCTGTACGATATCGTTTTTTTGAGAATTGACACATTGCTGGAGTGAATCTCGCATATCGGTTCGGAGAGTAGATTGCCGGCGGCTATTTCCGAAAGTCACCCGACCATTACCGGAATATACCTGGAATGTGTTGCTTCCAACGCCAAAAGTCAGAAGCCTGGACATCGAATCATTTTGCACCTGCATGCGCTTAATTTTAACCCGAATAGCAGAATCCTGCTTCCACATATTTTTGTTGATTGTGGCAAGAGTGCGTTGATTTACCTGCATTTGCTGCTCAAAAGCCCGTGAAGTCCAGATGGCATTATCCGTATTTACATACGAAAATTCAGATTCTGCAATGTTTTGTTCGCTCGACGCTGTATTGTTTTTATCAGATTGATTAATTTGCGTAAATAAATGAGAATTTTTTGAATGCGGTGCATGTGCCCGGGCCGTAATTTCAACCGGTGATGTAGCTGCAGAACGGCTCACGAAGACCGGTGAAGAAATGTTCTGATATTGAGGAGCTGGGGTAGGTCGTGAGACTATTTCCGGGGGAGTTGGAGGGGAGGGAAGACGTTTTTTTACTTTTGGAGCAGCTTTCTCGGGTTGTAGTTCTTTAATCGTGTCGGTAGGGGTGAGCTCCTGTGAAACCGCAGTCGCCGACTCCTGAATCTCCAGAGTATGGATAATACTTCCCAAAGCATCGGTCACATTTTGCGCGAATCGCTCTTCTTTGACATGTATTGCAGTATCAATCCAATACAACTGCACACCGATAAGCCCGATAAGAGCAAGGGTCATGGCAGCTACAATCGTGTAAATTCTCTTGGTTGTCATCGCTTTAATAGGGTATTAATTCCGGAAATTGAGTACAAGTAGTGCAAAAATAAGTGCTAACCTTTTTTTGAAATACCTCTTTAACACAACATTAACAAATGTCGGTTCATTCATATACAGTTGCTCCGCCGCATGCGCCGCACAGGCACAGCGTCAACGGAAAAGGTTACGAATGGTTGCGTATACAGACAACATCAAGGTCAAAAAAATTACAACTCATACTCAATTTATTATGAATGCTCAACAAAAAGCGGAAATTCAGAATGAGATTATCAATGCGCAGATAGCCCTGTCAGAAGGTAACGAAGGCAAGGCGAGAGTCTGCGCAAGAAGAGCTGTACTCATTGTAATCCAAGAGACCTACAGCTCTTCTCTCGGTATTGAATTCTCTGCCATGACTGCATTACGCTTCCTCGTTGATACGACAGATTTTCCCGAAAGTATTCGCATGGCCGCCGAACGGCTTCAGGGTGGATTACGCGCAAAAATTGAAGGGAACGTCTATTCTGAAAATCCTATCAACGATGCAGAGATTATTATTCGGTATTTTGGTTAATTTTGTATAAATTGAGTGTGATTGTCGAAAAAAATTTCAAATCCATGCGATGGCAAGTGGCGTAAGTACCTTCTTTCTATCGCATTCTATTCTGTAATTATCATGAAAAATGCTGTAATACTTGCCATTGTTCTGCTTCTCGGTACCGTGTCGACGGTGTTGGGCCAGGCTAAAACCTATACCGTTGGACAGCCGATTGTTCACTCGAAAAAAATTGAAGATCCAAAGCTTGCCCTCAGTGTAACGCCTAAAAATTTAAAATGGAAAGCCGGCAAAATTGTGAAGCTGAAGCTCACTATCAAAATACCAAAGAAGTGGCATCTTTATGGCACAGAATTACAAGAAAATAAAGACGGTATCGGACCTCAGCCAACGGAAATCACACTCAAAGATTCAATGCCTACCCTCACTCTCGGTGCAATTACTCCACCTAAAATGCATGTAGAATATGACGAAGGATTCGAAATGGATGTCAAGACAATCGAAGGAACGGTGACTATAGAGCTCCCAATTACCGTATCAAGCGAGGCCGCCGCCGGTAAGTATTCGTCAGCCGTCGCTGTTTATTTCCAAATGTGTGATGGCAAAACATGCCTCACACCTCATGAACAAACAGTGCCCTTTGAATTTGAGATTGTTCCTTAATTCTCCAATCCTGTATTTGCTTAACCCCTGATTCTATTCTACTTTTATGAAAAAATCCCCGATTCTGAGCGTTATCCTGCTTTGCACGCTTCTTACCCTCTCCGGCTCGCCAATGCAGATCGTCGAGCGTGCGAAATTTTCGCTCTCGACGAAAGCTCCCAGCGAACTCAAGCTCAAAGCAGGCGATACCGTCAGCGTGCCACTCACGATTACGATTGATAAGGGCTGGCACGCATACGATATGCAGCAAGAAGAACGGAATAAGAAGTCTGCTATGGGTATGGGACCAATGGCACTCTCCGTAAGTCACAGAAAATCAACAAATTTTAAAATCGGAAAAGTCCTCGCACCGAAGTCCGAACTCGGCTACGATTCCACTTTTGAAGTGAAAATAGGTGAATATCATGGTAAAGTAGATCTGAAGATTCCTGTTATTGCTAAACGCAGTCTCAAAATCGGTTCGTACAATGATTCTATCGAAGTAAATATCCAAGTCTGTAATGTTGAAGGTATTTGTACCAATCTTACGAAGTTATTCCCCATAAAACTCGTCATTACTGCCGAATCGATGGGCGCTGCTACCGAACCCGAGCCGGAAGCTCCAAGCGTGACTCCTACCTCCAC
>JBPOHH010000331.1:0-1529 GCA_052035765.1 Bacteroidota bacterium | reverse complement strand
TGGAGTCAAAAGAACTCCGCCATTTGCTCGTAGCTGCGCTCGACGCATTGCCTGATGACCACAAGGAGGCAATCGTGCTACAAGCTTACAACGGAATGAGTTATCAGGAAATTAGCGAAGCGACCGACGTACCGGTATCGACCGTGAGAAATTGGATCGTTCGCGGAAAAAAGAAATTGCGGGAAATTCTCTCGCCTTATATTCAAGAGATGGAGCAATAACTATGACAGCCGAACCAAATTATACGCCCCTATCTGAGCTCGTGTATTTATTCGTTGACGGCGAGACAAACGCCGCACAGGAAGAGATGCTCTTCAATACACTCGCAGGTAACCATGAATTACAACAAGAGTTGCAGGAAGCAATCCTCATTCGCTCGACCCTCGAAAAGGACTGTTCAGCTCTGGCAGTGCCACCGGAAACAACGGCTGCACTCTTCCAAAAAGCGGGTTTTACTCTCCCCGGCGCAGCGGGTGTATCGTCCGTCGCAACCTTCGCCGGCAAGGTGCTTTATGGACTCAAATCTCTCGCCCTGCCTGCACTTTTTGCACTCGGTGGCGCTGCGCTCAGTGCCGTGTATTTTTGGGGAAATGTTCCCACGACGCCGAATGCCACCGTCGATTCTCATGCAGGAAACGCGGCAGTATCGGTGATGCGCGAAGAGGTACAATCGGGTGCATTACTAAGCCAAGCGCCACTGCACCGTGAAAATTCAAATGAAGCTAATGGATTGGTAAATAAGATGATGCGCGCAAGTGCCGAGACAATACATGCTCCTACCAACGGTGCACATCTCCGTGGGGAACGCGATGCGGCACCGCACTTTACAGCGCAGGAATATCACAATGGAGTTGAAGTAGTAGATAATTCCACATACCCACAACTACAGGTTGCACCGATGAAGGATGCGCAGGGTGAACGTGAAATCCCGCAGCTTTCTTCTCAAGCACAACCATCCTTCATACCGTCCGTGACGACGCTTGCGCCGGCGTCTGAGACGAGGTTACCTATTACCGTGTCGATGCGCGGCTTGATGGATTTATCGTCCTTCCCGTCGGCGGCGTCAACGGCAATAAGTAATGAATTCAACAATATAGCGCTCTCTGTCGGGTATGATGTGAGCAAGGATATTCGCCTTGGCGTCGAAGGCGGACGTCAGGCGATGCGGTATTTTACGTTTGAAAACGGTAAGAATGAAAAGTCCACGCTCCACACGTCAATTGACTGGGCAGGAGCATTCTACAGACAGCAATTCAGCAATCTAACCTATTATGAAATCACACCTTATACACAAGTTACGCTCGGCGGCTCGATGTCGGGTCCGTCCGGTCGTCTGCTCGCAGGTCTTTGCTGGCAGCCGGATAGGCGCATCGCACTGTCGGCGGGCATAGAAGGCAGCGCATTTCTGTACCAAAATTCTGCAGAGTGGTATAGTTTACGTTCGCTGGGGTGTCTGTATTCTGTGGAAGTTAAATTTTAATAACCAGTATAAAAATTAATAATTTACAAAGGAAATTCTATGAAAAAGC
>JBPOHH010000521.1:0-3712 GCA_052035765.1 Bacteroidota bacterium | reverse complement strand
CAGCGCCAAGCGTTTCATTTTCAAAAGCGGTCTTACCCGAACTCGCCAAACTTAATCCTCAGGGAGCCGTGGACTTAGGCATTATAGGTGCAATCGGCGCGACCTTTGGGCGCACGATGTCGCCGGTTGCTGCAATTGTGATATTTACGACGACGTTAGTTGATGCCAAGCCGCTCGATATTATCAAACGAACAGCGCCTGCGTTGGTACTTGGCTTTCTGGCATTGTTGATTTTTAGAGCTTTTGTGTAAATATTTTAAATTGAACATTTACATGCTTATATTTTTCATAATTTCGTAGTTGTATTACTACTAGAATATGTAACCAATCTATTATTACTGTTATGACTTACACACTTACCATCGAAGAAATTAAGTTTAGGTTTGACGAGCTGATTCCCCTGCTTGAGAATAATGATGTTGTTCTTACAAGTAATGGTGTGCCGGTAGCTCGAATATCCCCTATTTCTCATCATCAAACGATAGAGGAGTTGCTTTCAGATTTGAGTCGTTCGGAAGAACTCCATAGTGAACAAGAGTTTGAGGATTATGACAAACTATATCCTTTACTACCATGATATATGTCACTGATACAATGGCTCTTGTTCTATATATTGAGAAACGTCGTTTTGGTAAACAGGCAGCATTAATATATCAAGAATCAGAAAACCGCATGCATACTATTTTTGTCCCAACAATATCATTAGCCGAGATAGGCTATTTATCTGAAAGAAAAAGAATTACATGTTCTCTTAGTCATGTTAGAAAACTATTTGAAAAGAATGCAAATATTAGGGAATACCCGTTAAGTTTTGAAATCGTACAAACTGCATTTGGAATAGATAATATACCAGAACTTCATGATAGGTTGATTGAAGCAACCGCAAAAACACTCGGCCACCCGATATTAACGAACGATCCAGTTATCATTAAATCAAATGCCTGCCAAACGATTTGGTAAGAATCCCTACATACAGAATTAGTAATTTTATTAGATAATGACCACACGCCGAAGCTTCCTAAGCCGCTTTCTCCATATCCTTGGTATTACTGCAATTGCGCCGATTCTTTATGCTGTATCTGCAGTTGTGTATCCTCCTCTTGCCGGGAAAAGACAGCGTGCTGCTACACTTGTCCTCGATAACCCTGAAGAAGTGTTTTCAACGTCAGATTATGCTATTATTAAGGTTGGCGACAAAGATGCCATTCTCTTTCAAAAAGCTGATAAGTCTTATGAAGCGATGAGCTTGCAGTGTACCCACGCGGGGTGTTCGCTCGAATGGAAGGATAGTACAAAACAATTCTTATGTGGTTGTCATGGCGGCGCATTTCACCGTGACGGCTCGGTGGCTGTGCCGCCTCCTACACGCCCACTTGAACATTTGACGGTACGAACTGAGAATGGAAGAATAACGATTATTGATAAGCCGGTGAATGGGTAAGGTAAAATAGATCATGTTGAAGTATCGACGTGATCCCAATCTGTTATACCCTCAAATCGCCGTACCCAATTAAGCGCTTTATGCCGCTGAAACGAAACAGGGATGTTTATATCTGATTCATTCTTTTTTTGACTGATCATGATATCACGAAAATATGTTGTGGCAAGCTCATTTACGATATTTTCCTCGAAAATTTCTTCCGGATTGCGAAGGGTTAATTTTCGCAAATATCGTTCTAATGGTGATGTCAAAAAAGGGATAATTTTGTAAATAGGATTTGGGTCAACCGTATACATTTTTGAAACAAAGAGTTCAATCTGGTCATCATCTAATGGATTGATCAGTTCATGTAACGATGGTATCAGATTCACGCACCACGCTAACGTATAAGCGGATTCTACCTCCCAAGAAAAGTCAATCATTGTACGAGCATCCGTTATCTCCCCTTCAAAAAGTTTTTTTTCTTTTTGTGTCACATACTTCCATAAATTTTCTGCTTCCAGCCACGCTTTTATCCGTGGACCGGCTTCTATTTCATGCGGAACATAAGCTACTTGAGATAAAATAATCATCCTGATTCCAATTTCTCTCGCTGTTGCGAATTCAGAGGAATCAAATTCCAGGTACGGAAGATATCTAATGGTATAATTATGAATACCACGCTCTTTCAGTCGATGTTCTATACCATGTTTTCTGGCTGTGAGTATTTCATTGGTTGCCATTGAATAGTCTCGTTTTGCGAATAATGTATGTGGTTCGTGATCGTATGACAACAGAACATGTTTTCAACTGTTCACCGGATCCTGCCCTAAAATATCACCATACGTTTTACCCGGCGACACTCTATATACCGGAATTTTTATTCGTAGTTTTTCGCAGTAATAGCGAATTTTTTCGTCGATTTCCTGTTCAGAATATCGTGCTGAAAAATGTCCGAGAATCAACGTCGAGACTGTTATTTCTGACACCATCGCCAGTACTTCGTACAAGGTGCTGTGCTTGTGTTGATGTGGACTTTCAATCACATTATCCTCTCCTCCCAAAAACGTCGCTTCATGAATGAGAATGTTGGAATTATCCCACCTGTCATACGACTCGACCGGCGTATCTCCGGAATAGGCGATGACCGGTGTTTCGACGGGAACAGTGATGGAGTCTTTTCCATGAATTTCAACGACTTTCATGAGTTCAGCCTGCGAATACGACCGAAATTCATTCTTGAGCTTTCGCTTCGTTTGCATGACTTTATAACTAAAACTCTTGGCAATTCCATCGGCAGCAGGAACATGACCATTTCTAATTGGATGTACATGAATACTCGTACCAATGTTAATTTCCTCATTTTCCCTCACGGGTATCCATTCTGATTCCAGTGCATGTGGGTCAAATTGCTTGGTAAAGTCGGCGAGAGCGGCTATCGAACCGCAATCTTTCGGGTAATAAATCTTTGGATAGCCGACGCGTGCATTGAGTTGGTTGAATTGCAGAAGTCCAGTCAGATGATCTCTATCTGCATGCGAGAGGCAGACATAGTTAATTTTTCGTGCTTTTTGGAGCAAAGCGGATGTGATTCCATCACCGGCATCGAAGAGCAGGCCGAGTTCTTCGATGAAATACCAGGTCGAGAACATTGCTGTCGAATACCCGGTAATCGTGTATTTCATGCTTGAGTACATAGCAGATAGTAGGTATGATATAAGAATAGTTAATTAGTTGGGATTGCAGTATCGTGCTGCCTCATTCTCCCGCCATCTTCATCAGTTCTACCGTCGTTTTCCAATTTCTCGTTGTGGCTCTCACCTTCATCTTTGACTCGATGAGAGTATTGTTCAGTTTCGATGTACCGTATCCCTTCGGACAATACAGATAAACAGCCCTGTCGGTAAAGAATATCTCTTCCTCCGGCAATGCTTTAGACGTAATACTCTCAATATCGGCAGTTGGGGAGGGATTTTCGAGATACGTCACGTAACAGCTTGCATTATCTTTAGTTGCGTCAGCAGCGTACGGACTGTTTTGTATAATTTCCTTCAATGTTTCCGGCTCCAGGACGAACACAACCACATCAAATCCGAACGTACTTGCAATCTGCGCTGTGATACGTTCAGCAAGCGCAAGGGTATTCGATTTTTGCGTCTGAAAGAGTACATTCCCGCTCTGAAGATATGATTGTACATGTTCAAAACCAAGCGTTTCATACATGTGTCTCAGCGCATCCATCTTGATAATTTTCTGTCCGCTGACGTTGATACCGCGGAGGAGAGAGATGTA
>JBPOHH010000236.1:0-1881 GCA_052035765.1 Bacteroidota bacterium | reverse complement strand
TATGGTAATTATTACGACGGCACAAAAGGCGACAAGCCCGATTTACGGTTAATTTACCCAAGTGGTAATGTCATCTGGGTACACGATGCTCTCCGCGTACAGCTCGGCTACGGTAGAATCCGCGGCGGTGTGCTCTGCGTAGGTGGTGTATGCCGTACGGTGCCGGCCTCTAACGGATTCTCACTGTCTATTTCAAGTTCATTTTAATTTAAAGGATACCTTTATGAAAAATTTATCGCTGGCTTTTGCCACCCTCCTGCTGATCGCTGGAATTGCCTCCTGCGACATCGTTGAACAGCCCTATCGCGAGGTAATTGACGGTGGTCCGGATACAACAAAAGTCGATACCACTGTGCCTATTCAAAAAGCACTGCTCATCGACTTCACCGGCTATCGGTGCGGCAATTGTCCGAGAGGCGCAGAAGAAGCTGCTAAACTCCATAATATCTATAAAGACAAGCTAATTGTGATTGCTATGCACACCGGGAAAACATTTGCCGAGCCGACCGGTAAAGATGGGTTTATCGTGGACTTTCGTACTCCGGCCGGCGAACAGCTTTATAATTTCCTCGGAAAGCCGGGGCAGCCAACCGGAACGGTGAATTTTGTGCCTAACGGTGCCAAGCGCGAGATTTCATTTTCGGCATGGGGAACGGAAGTACAGAAACAATTAGCACTTACTCCAAAAATGACGCTCAAGCTCACGCCACAGTTCTCCTCTGATTCTGTGCTGACACTCAAGACCGATGTGAAATACCTGCAAGCAGGAGCAGGTCAGCGTCTTGCCGTCTATTTAGTCGAGGATTCCATTCCAAACGCACAGGAAGACTATCGCCTCTCTACGAAGCCGCAAATAATTCCGGACTACATTCAACGCCATGTCTTTAGAGGTGCTATTGGCGGCGGTGATGCATTTGGTGAAGCAATTTCTGCAACTGCAGCCGGTGCAACACTCTCCAAAACTATTACCTTCGACTTCAAAGGTAAGGGCTTTAATGTCGAACACTGTTCTGTCGTGGTATCGGTCATCGACGATGTTTCCAAGACCACACTCCAAGTCGAAGAAGCTCATATCATGAAATAATTCAACGTAGTATGAAAGCAATTATCACATCCTCACTTCTGATTTTCTTCTGCTTGTCAGCAGGAGGATGTGATATCATTGAAGACCCCGGCGTCAAACCGCCTCCACCGCCTATTGATTCAAGTATTCGCAATGTGCTGCTTATCAAATATACCGGCGACCGGTGCGGGCTGTGCCCTGCAGGGAATGATGAAGCCGATAAGGTTCATAATTTCTTTGGGAATAAACTGGTAATAGTATCCATGCATACGGGTAAAACCTTTGCCGAGCCGGGCGATACACCGGAATTTGCGTATGACTTCCGAACTCCAGCGGGAGAAGAATTGTATAATTTTCTTGGAAAGCCGGGTCAGCCGACGGGAACTCTTAATTTTGTACAATTTGGTGGCAAACGAGAGGTAACACCTGCGGGCTGGAGTTCTGCTATCCAAACCGAGCTCGCCCTCAAGCCACAAATGCATATCAGCATCACGCCTACAATTTCGGTTGACTCTATCTTGACGGTCACAGCAGACGTGAAGTATCTACAAGCCGGCAAGAATCAGCGCTTAGCTGTGTATTTAATCGAAGATTCAATCATTTACGCGCAAATAGACTATCGCAGAAGTGCCGATCCTGTTATCCCGAACTACCTGCATCGGCATGTTTTTCGCGGCGCTATCGGCGGAGGCGGTGCCTTTGGTGAGACGCTGCCACCGGCTCAGGCAGGCGATACGATTTCGAAGAACTATACCTTCGACTTCCGAGGTACAGGATTTAATCTCCGCCACTGTTCGGTGGTTGTATCGGTTAATAAT
>JBPOHH010000558.1:0-2498 GCA_052035765.1 Bacteroidota bacterium | reverse complement strand
ATTGCTCCGATTCTGCTGCCAAGCTGCTGATACGGGAGTCCGCCAAGTGTCACGAGCGCCTCCAAATGCTTGGCAATTACCTGATAAATCACCACGCCGATAATTCCCATTTTCATCACACTTTTTAGGAGCTCGACCATGGAACGTGATGAAAAGAGCATGCGTTTCAAGCCCTTGCCTACATTGAAGATAGCGCCGAAGTTCAACCCTTCGGTGAATTTCTTGGTCGCAAATTTAAATCCCACCTGCCCTACTTCTGCCGTGAAGCCGATTGCCATAATCACCCCAAGCAGCGGGAACATAAACATACCAATCGCCAGGAAGAGTTCGCGCGTGTAATGCATTACATGTTGGTCAGTTAGCTCTACGCTTGATGAATTCATGAGCAGGAGCCGCAGAAAATCTGCCAGCTTACGCATCATCGGTGCGCCGAACATATAGACCATCGTACCGCCGAAGAGCAGAACAGCTGCAGATGTCACATCCGTACTCTTGGCTATCTGCCCACGGTCACGCGCATCGGAGAGTTTCTTGGCACTCGCGGCTTCGGATTTCTGTTGTCCATCGGGGGTTTCTGCCATTGTTTTCTACTCTACCGTTTAGGATTAAGCGCCATGACCACGGCGAATGCTTCATTTTGAAAGGTAATCATTGCGCTTTTTGTAATGATAAAAAAGAGCGGCATTGTCACAAAAAGGACAAGCAAACCGACGATTACCTTGAATTGCAACGAGAGCGAAAAGATATTGAGTTGCGGAGCCACTCTCGACAGCAGCGCAAGCGATACATTCATAATAAAAAGCGAGAGCAGCACAGGAGCTGCCAGCTTTATGGCAATAATAGTTACCGTCGTTACGAGTCGGATGATGATGGTAATTGCCGACTCTGTCACAGCAAACTCTGCAAGCGGCACAGCCCGCATACTCGCAAAGATCGCTTCAATCATAAAATGATGCCCGTTCATTCCCAGAAAAATCATGAGCGCGATCATATTTTTGAGTTCGCCGATCAGCGTCGGCACATCCGCATTCTGATCAAATAACAATGCCGTCTGAAAACCAATGTCAAAGTCTAGGAGTCCGCCGGCAAATCTCACCGCATGAAAGATCATATTCATCGCGAATCCGAGTGCCGCACCTACTAATAATTCCTTAAAAGCAAGTCCCGTAAGTACCCATAAATGCAAATCAACAGACGGTTGCTGACTCCCAAACGCCGCCGTCATCATCATCGCAAGAATTATCGAGAGACCAATCTTCACCGTCGGCTGCACCGACGAATGCGAGAAAATCGGCCCCACAAAAAACAGCGCCGTCACGCGGATAAAAATCAACGTTCCCACGATGAATTTTCCAGAAAGCTGATTGATGGTCGCGTCGTCAAGCATGAAGTATTCTCTCTCCCACACCGCTATTTCAGCGCCGGAATCATAGTAAATAAAGTAATCGTAAAGGTTTTCATATTCGAGAGCATGTACGGCAGCGCGAGCACGGTCACAATAAAGACAAGCACAAGCTTCGGCACGAACGTCAGCGTTTGCTCATTAATCGAGGTCGCCGCTTGAAAAATCGAGATCACGAGCCCGACAATCAACGACAAAAGAAGCAGCGGACCGGCTATTATGAGCACATAATAAAATGCGTCTCGGACGATTTGGATTACAGTTGCATCGGTCATATCTGTAGTTTTAAGAGTTATAGTGTAGTTTAATTTATTCGTCGTGTCGTTTGTTATAACCGACATTCTTCGCTTATGCTGTCAACATATGAAATTGGCATTTGCTTGATGCTTCGACAAGCTCAGCATGACTAACGGGTTACAGTCACCCTGAGCTTGTCGAAGGGTTCAATTACTTACCTATTTAGTCGTGTCAGTTGTTACAACCGACACTCTTCACGACGTTCATCAATCCTTTATCTGCGTTGCATCCTACCCTGTCGGATTCATAATACTCTTCATCAGCGTACTAACGATGAGATTCCACCCATCGACAAGAATAAACAGCAGCACTTTTATGGGCAAAGAAATGAGTTGCGGTGGCAGCAGCATCATACCGAGAGACATGAGAATACTCGAGATAATCATGTCAATTACCAGGAACGGAATAAAAATGATAAAGCCGATTTGGAATGATATGCGGAGTTCGGAAATGCTGTAGGCGGGAATGATGGTTAAGGTGCTGACTTCGCTGATGTTAGCCGGTTTGTCCGAACCCGACAATTTCACAAACAGCGCCAAATCTTCTTCTCTCGTATGCTTGAGCATGAACTCCCGAAACGGCTTCACAACATTCTCAACGGCTTGTTCCTGCGAAATCTGATCCTTGAGATAGGGTTGTAACCCGTTATTATTCGCCTCATTAAGCGCAGGTTGCATCACATAAAACGTAAGAAACAGCGCAAGTCCGGTGAGTAATTGAGCAGGCGGTTGTGTCTGTGTGCCGAGTGCCTGCTTGAGAAAGTGAAAAACCACAATGATTCTCGTAAAACAGGTCATCA
>JBPOHH010000885.1:0-3045 GCA_052035765.1 Bacteroidota bacterium | reverse complement strand
ATTGAGATATGTAACTGATTGGGATATTGACAAGTATGTAATTTTTGGAATGAAAGCTAACTGCTCTTCGAGAGCTAATGAATGAGCTTATATTTTATGAAGAAACCATCAACTCAATTCGAAGATTTACACATTCAATCCACAGTCAATGGTATGCTATCCCAAAACTATTTCCGGTTGTAATGCACAAGCTCCGTCACAGCATGGGTCTCTACTACCTTATTCCCAGTATAAAGAGAATACCCAAGACCATCCCTTTTTACAAACATTATTTCAGGAGCAAAAAAATAGGTCATGTTCACATAACCATACCCACCTAAGTTGATGATAGAGTTGGTTTCAATGGTTGGGAGCTGTTTGTAGGGAGTTTGAATGACTTTCCCGACTGAAACAATCCGAACAGTATCAGAATTGGCATACCAATCTTTGCCCTTGATAAGAGGATCTTTCAATAAATAGTCAGGATATTGATCTGTTAATGATCCAAATGATGCAATAGAGTTATTATATAAGCAGTAATAGCTAGTATGCGAAGATTTGGCAAGATTCGACTCTCCAACCCTTGATTCTAAAATTTGTACTGAAGCTCCACCTACCGGATGCATCACATCACGAGCAACCACTGTGAAGGTAATAGTATCTTTATATGTTACTTGAATACTATCCTGAAATTTTTTTGTAATTGTCTCGATATAAACGAGTTCGGTGCCCGGATTACCTGCAATCAGATAATCTTTTATATCCGTAGAAATGGGAGCTTCATCTTGGGGAGCGGTTGATTCATTACATGCATTGAAAAGTACACATACTGCAAGTATAAGTAAGTATGAAAAACGCATACGAGTAATCCCTTTAATGTGAAAAAGTGTTTGATTGTAGAAAATTAGATAAGTATCTGCTTCTGAAAGAGGATACCATGTCGAATTAATTAGTGGTAAAAATACTACAAATATCCGATTCTCTGACAATTATTGCGGAGCATAGAATCTAGCCCGAAGAGGTGAATCGCATTCGCCCTTGTATGGAATAAGACAAAAAACAAACCAATAGATTCATACAAATCAGCGCAAATCATACAAATCAGCGCCATCAGCGTGCCATCACACTCGACAAACATCACTCATACCTTAGCGCCTCAATCGGGTCAAGATTCGCAGCTTTCCAGGCGGGATAGCCACCGAAGATGACACCCAAGACTGTGCATCTGAGTACGCTGTTGAATATCAAATCAAGCGGCACGGTTGCGGTCATTCCAATCGAACTACTCAGCGCCCATCCACCGATGAGACCAAGTAAAATACCAATTACTCCACCAATTTGGCAAAGTGTAATTGCTTCGACTACGAACTGCAGGAGTATCCAGCTTTTTTTCGCGCCCACTGCTTTTCGTATCCCAATCTCACGCGTGCGCTCCTTGACTGAAACGAGCATAATATTCATAATTCCAATCCCGGCAACGATTAATGCAACGATTCCCGAACCTAAGCCGATGATACTGATTGACTCGGTAAAGGTCGCAAATTGTTGGGTCAGCGATTCATTCGTTTGAATTTCAAAGCTGTTTTCCTCCCATGGTTTGCAATTCCTCACGCTGCGCAGGATACCGATTGCTTCATCAATTGACACGTTGAGGGCATCTTTTCCTGGTGGGCGAATGATAATATTGACCGATTGCTCCCATTCATCGGCGTAGTAGCGCATGAAATTTCCGAGTGGGATTAGTACGAAATTATCCTGACTTTGTCCCATCATCGAGCCGCGGGCTACGACTGTGCCGATGATGGTATATTGTTGATTTTTAATGCGGATAGTTTGTCCGATAGGATTGATGGAAGGGAATAATTTCACGGCAACATCATTACCGATAATTGCCTGGAATCTACTCATCGAAATATCTTCGGCGCTGAATGGACGACCACCATCGGCGATGTTAAGATTAGAAGTGACCATGTAGTGTTCGTTACAGCCGACAAGTACGACATCCGGGTCGGTCGAAAGCGTACCTGCTTTCATGGTCATTCCGCCGGTATCATTGAAGATACTGATAATATCCGTAATGGTGAGCTGCTTTTGGAGTTCTTTCGCTTGAGAATACGTAATTGGCTTCCGTTTACGATACTTACGCCATGAATGATCGGTCTGAATCATCGGCGTGCGTGTGATGTAAAAGTTGTTTTCACCCAATGCTGCAAGCTGTCCGCTCATGGTACTATTGAGTGAGCCGACGGCAGTACCCGAACCAATAATCGCAAAAATTCCAATGGCAATAGAGAGCAACGTGAGAATCGACCGTAGCTTATGAGCGCGGACAGCATCTAAGGCAATGGTAATACTTTCGGCAATATTCATGATGGTATAGTACTAATGTTGACAAATATTCAATGTGATATTATTCATACCGAAGCGCATCGACGGGGTTCATTCTTGCCGCACGCATTGAGGGGACGAGTCCGGCAACAATACCAACGACAATCGACACGATTGCCGCGATAAGCACCAGGCCGGGCGGCACATACGGCGTCAGGAAGTCTGCACTCGGAAATGCCTTAACTGCGCCGAAAGTAATACCTGAGCAGAGGACAAAGGCAATCATTGCGCCGACAAAACAAAGTGCTGCCGCCTCCATCAGGAATTGTACCAGTATCGAAGCACGTGTCGCACCGAGTGCTTTTCGGATTCCGATTTCCTTGGTACGTTCGGTGACCGTGACGAACATAATATTCATAATTCCAATCATACCAACGATAAACGAAAGCGCCGTGAGTCCGAGACCGATACCCCAGACCGACATGCGGAGCGTTTTGGACTCTTCCTTGAACATCTGAGATTCATTAATCGAGAAGTCGTCTTCTGCGCCCGGCTTATTATTCCGAATTGCCCTCATGAGTCCGATCGTTTCTGATCGTACGATATCTAAGCGCTGCTCGGAGCCGGCTTTTACGGCAATCGATATCGAGCGTCCGGTCGATCCAAAGACACCAAAAAAAGTTGAGAGCGGCACATAGATTTGATTATCCATAAAATCAGCTATGAACGTTCCGCGCT
>JBPOHH010000529.1:0-3450 GCA_052035765.1 Bacteroidota bacterium | reverse complement strand
CGAAAGGATATTTTGAAAATAAAGCTCCTTATTTTGGAATAAGTGCATTGTATTATTTTGACCGATATTATCCCAAATAATTACTCCTAATTTTAAATACAACAACAACTTCTCTACACATAATCTATCAAAAAAACTATGGCAAAAACTTCTATTCGTATTGCTTCCGGACAAGGATTCTGGGGCGACTTACTCACGGCTCCGCTTGCACAGGTGAGCAAAGGACAGGTGGACTATCTGATGCTTGATTATCTGGCGGAGGTCACGATGTCGATTCTCCAAAAACAGAAAAACAAAAACCCGATGCTCGGTTATGCTAAGGACCTCGTGCAGACCTGCGAGGAAGTGCTGCCGCATTTGATGGAGAAAAATATCACGCTCATTACCAATGGTGGTGGGGTGAATCCTGAGGCAGCGCGCGATGCGGTGTTTGCCGTGGCGCGGAAATTGGGAATTACCGGACTCAAAATCGGTATCGTCGTCGGGGATAATATCCTGCCGAGAATCGATGAATTGATTGCGGAAGGTCACACAATGAAAAACATGGAATCCGGCGAACCCATTGCAGATGTGAAAGATAAGCTCTTGAGCGCGAATGTGTATTTGGGTGCGGGTCCTGTGGTGGAATGCCTGCGTCAGGGCGCGAATATCATCATTACCGGTCGCACGACGGACACGGGTCTCACGCTTGCGCCGATGATCCATGAATTCGGTTGGTCGATGGATGATTGGGATAAAATTTCAGCCGGCACTGTTGCGGGACACATCAACGAATGCGGCGCCCAGGCGTCGGGCGGGAATTTCCTCGGCGATTGGAAGTCGATGCCGGATATGGCAAATGTCGGCTTTCCGATTATCGAAGCGTATCCGGATGGTTCGTTTATCGTGACCAAGCACGAGGGTACAGGCGGCGCGGTGACGCGCGAGACGGTGAGCGAACAGTTACTCTATGAAATCGGCAATCCGTCGGAGTATATTACTCCTGATTGCGTGGCGGACTTTACGTCGATTCACCTCGAAGATTTGGGTAATAACCGTGTGAAAGTATTCGGCATTACCGGCAAACCTGCGACTCCGTTTTTTAAAGTGTCGGCGAGCTATGCCGATGGCTATGTTGCGTTTAGCACATTGACCTACGCCGCTCCCGAAGCATACGAAAAGGCGCAGGCGGCTGATAGAATTTTGCGTTCGCGTTTGCAGAATCTCGGACTTGAATTCGATGAAATCCGCACGGAATTTATCGGGATGAACGCATGTTATGGTCCGCTTGCGAGGCCCATTGACCCGAACGAAGTAATGATGCGCGTAGGAGTGCGCTCACGAAATTACGCAGCCGTCGAACGTTTCGGCAAGGAAATCGCGCCGCTGATTCTGACCGGTCCGCCGAGTGTGACGGGTTTTTCCGGTGGTCGTCCGAAGCCGAGCGAGGTGGTGGCGTATTTCCCGGCGTTAATTAGCAAAAGTGTGGTGCAGCCGACGGTGATTGTGGAAGAAGTGTGATGCGCTAACGTAATGAATATTCTATAATTATATCTATTCGACCTGCGAGCCATCTTGTATTTATTCTATGAAAATTGAAACCATAACAATTGAGAATTTTAAGGCGTTTAAAAAAACGACCCTTAAAAACATCCCTCAAATGACTGTCTTGCTTGGCTCGAATGGCTCCGGCAAGACTAGTTTTTTTGATGTGTTTGGTTTCTTGAGCGATGCTCTGCAAAATAATATTACCATTGCATTGAATCGGCGAGGTGGCTTTCGCGAGGTGATTACCCGAGGTTGTAATCCCGATAAAGACCTGATTGTCTTTGAAATTAAGTTCCGTAATCAAGGCATTCAAAAAGAAAAAACACCTGTTATTACCTACCGATTAGAAATTGGCTTTGCCCAAGGAAAATCATTCGTCAGCCGCGAGATTTTGAAATATCGGCGTGGTCAGACCGGTCAACCCTGGCATTTTTTGGACTTCAAATTGGGTGCAGGGTTTGCGATTAAAAATGAAGATGAATACGGGCAAGAAGGTGCAGAAGAACAACGAGTTCAGCAGAAAGTAACGAGTCCAGACATCTTAGCAATCAAGGGGTTAGGACAATTTGAAGAATTCAAGGCGATAAGCGCTTTTCGTACGCTGTTAGAAAAATGGTATGTTTCTAATTTTAAGATTGAAGCGGGAAAAAATAGTTCGGATACCGGAATTTCTTCGCATCTTTCTGTAACGGGCGATAATTTGGCTCAGGTCACAAAGTACATGTACGACTATCATCGTGCATTATTCGACAAGCTCTTAGATAAGCTGCCGAGTAGGATACCCGGGATTACAAAGGTCGAGGCAAAAGAAACAGAAGACGGACGGATTATTCTCCGCTTTCAGGATGAAAATTTTGATGACCCGTTTGTGGCGCGGTTTGTGTCTGACGGCACGATTAAGATGTTTGCGTATATGGTGTTATTACACGACCCTGAGCCCCATCCGCTTTTATGTATTGAGGAACCGGAGAATTTTTTACATCCTGATTTACTACCTCAATTATGCGAAGAAATCAGAGAATACTCCGAGAATGGTGGTCAGGTATTTGTGTCGACACACTCACCGGATTTTGTTAATGGCGTGAGAATCGAAGAGCTTTTCTTCATAGGCAAAGCAAACGGATATTCTACTATCAAGGCAGCCGCTGACGATACGATTGTTAAAAACCTTGCCGAGTCAAATCAGCTTGGCTGGCTTTGGCGCAATCGGTACATCAAGGGAGCAAATCTATGATTCATCTTCATGTATTTACGGAAGAATCATCTGCCGGAATTGTCTTCAATTCCCTGCTTCCTGCCATACTTCCTGAAAGCGTTACGTTTAGTGTCTATAGTCATCAAGGCAAAGAAGACCTGAAGAAAGCATTAACGACGACAGTTCCTTCGCTGAGTAAAATCCCCGGTGCACGCATCCTTATTACCCAAGATCAGGATAATGACGACTGTACACTTGTTAAAAAACAACTATCTAATTTATTGAACACTACCTGTCATAGCCCATTTTTAATCCGTGTGATTTGCCGTGAATTAGAATCGTGGTTTCTTGGAGATTTATCCGCGCTTGAGGCAATATTTCCACGAGTACGCCCTGAAAAATATCGTGGCACACAGAAATTTCGGAATGTGGATGACATCAAAAAACCATCGATGATGTTGCTCTCCATCATCCCGGATTACAAAGGTCGCACCTATCTGCCCAAGCTCGAGCTTTCCCAAAAAATTGCACCGGTTCTCAATTATGAGAATAACTCCTCCGTCAGTTTTCGGCATGTTGTTTCAGGAATTAAAAAGTTGATTGCTGAAGATTTTGCCACTCCATCTACCACTAACCGATAACCGAACCTCAATGCCATCACAGCGACTACCGCCACCGCTCATATCTGTCGTGATTCCTGTGCTCAATGAGGAGAAGCTTTTGCCGCA
>JBPOHH010000779.1:0-2643 GCA_052035765.1 Bacteroidota bacterium | reverse complement strand
TGCGTCCAAACGTCGAGATATTCCCCGCGAGCACTGAATTCAAAGATAATTTCATTGATGGAATTGACGAGCGCCTGCAATCTGCTTTGCCCCTGCGCCAGTGCGGTCGCGCCAAGTATCCTGCCTGTTATATCGGTGTAATGTTCGACGCGTCCACCCTTGAAAATACCCGACGTAATCGGCTGACTCCAATGCTCAAGCCAACGCTCTTCCCGCGACGCCGACGGAAGTATATGACAGTCAAAGTTTTCGATGTAGGTATTATCATCATACGTAGCAAAGACTCGCTTCATAAATGCATCGGGCGTATCAAATATCTTGCTGATATTCTCCCGAATGAGAGCGCGCTTGTCCTTGCCGATAAGATCCTGCCGGTTGATTCCAAAATACTTCTCCAGTGCGCGGTTCACCATCACTACCTTGAAGTCGGCGTCGAGGACAAATACTCCTACCGACGAACCTTCAATCACGTACTCGGAGAGTGAACGGGAGAGTTCCTGACTTTGCGCAAGCTGATCGACCACCACACTCAGCTTTCCGATAGCCGGCCGGAACACAAACAGAGCTTCCATAAAAATCGCCAGCACGATAATCACCACGACGATTTGTAATGTTCGCTGAATATCAAGAATATGCGCCGTCGATTCTTGGTCATACTGAAAGGTTCTAGCATCCATTCCTTCCAAAAACTGCTGCTGATTGACTAAGAGTTCGCTCGTAAACTCCTGAAATCTCTGTTTTTGGCGTTCAACACTCCCTCCCGCTGCCTCACCGCCAGCCACAGCCGCCGACTCATGAAGCAAGCTCAGTAATTGAGTAACCGCACTATCAATTTCATGGTAATAGGGAGTAATTTTTGCAAATAAACGTTGGATTTCGTTGCTGTTGTCCGATGCTGGGAGACCATGTTCCCGGCTGCCGAACTGCAAACCGTGGTGCACCTTTTTCCATTCATGAAAGGATGTTTCGAGTTCGCGGACGAAGAGAAACTGCGTCAATGTATCCGGATAATAATACCGACTCCGCTCGATGGCAAGCACCGACTTGGTAATCCGCTGACTGAGCATGCGCTGACGCCCCGCGAGATTGACAATATGCGCGCTCCCGGATTGCTCGCGAACGAGATACTGAGCCACCAGCGAACCTATCACGGTGAGAATACCGATGGAAACAAGCGAGGCAAGCGAGAGCAACCGCAGCCGCCGTATGTAATTGTGCGTATGAACAGACATTGAGACAATCCCCTCCCGTTTTTACGATACTTTCATGACCACAAATTCCCCAGCAATCGGTAGTTTTTGCCGGTTAATTTTCACTCGTCAGTTAGTAGTTTATTAGTAGTAATTTCTATTTTTATGTATGCTATTTTTGTTTTCGAATACACGGCCACGAGCATACGGTGGCGCTTTACCCATAAAGAACTGCTCTATGATTCCACAATTTACGACACTTTCAAATTCCTGCCTAACATTGAGGGGCTTCCCGCCTGATAGTGAATTCCCGTTTTCTCCTCTCCGTTGAATATGTAACAGTGATGAGCCATCATCTTTCCCGGCGATGAACGTGGTGCGTCCACCCGGCGCGCGGTATGATGACAATCGTCTGGATGGACGGGTACTTTCATGGGATTTTTGCGAATAGATTCTCAGTTTTATTCATTTAACTCTACTAATTATTATGAAGTTATTTCTCCTGTTGTTCTTTTTGCCTACGATCTGCCTTGCTGCCGGTGAGGCGGCGACTGCTCAGCCGGGCGACACGGCATGGATGCTCATAGCGACCGGGCTGGTGATGATGATGACACCTGCCGGACTTGCGCTCTTCTATGGCGGGATGACCCGCTCCAAAAACGCGCTCAATACCGTCGGTATGAGCTATGCTGCCTATTGTATCGGTTCACTTGTATGGGTACTGTGGGGATATTCCCTCGCATTCGGAAGTGATGTCGGTGGTATGATAGGTTCGCTCGAACACGTCTTCCTCCACGGAATACGCGTGGACTCAGTCACCGGGAAAATCCCGACGCTCCTCTATATTTCTTTTCAGGGAATGTTCGCCGCTATCGCTGTCGCAATTGTCAGCGGTTCGGTCGTCGAGCGTATCAAATTCTCTACCTGGATGGTATTTTCTGCGTTTTGGGTGACCTTCATCTATGCTCCCACGGCGCATTGGGTGTGGGGCGGCGGTTTCTTAAGTACGTCCGGTAACTTAGACTTCGCCGGCGGTACGGTTATTCACATCAGTGCCGGTGTGTCGGGATTAGTAGTGGCATTCATGCTCGGCAAGCGCGAAGATTACGGGATATGGGATACGAACGCACCGAGCTCGACGAAGCTGACCGTGCTCGGTTCGGCGCTTCTCTGGTTCGGCTGGTTCGGCTTTAATGGCGGCAGCGCGCTCGAAGCTAACGGTCTGGCTGCATCGGCAATTCTGGTAACAAACATCGCCGCATCGGTCGGAGCGCTCGGCTGGATGCTCACCGAGTGGCTGCTCAACAAGCGTACGACCATGCTTGGCGCTGCCTCGGGCGCTATTGCAGGTCTCGTCGGTATTACTCCCGCGGCCGGCTATGTGGATCTGACGGGCGGTTTAATTATCGGTTTGCTCGCCGGTATGATCGGGTATTTCGGCGTCTTCGAAATC
>JBPOHH010000108.1:0-2608 GCA_052035765.1 Bacteroidota bacterium | reverse complement strand
CTTTGATACGCTCGTGACTCGTTGTAAACAACAGCGTTGCAAGACCTCCGGAAGTGCCGGTGGTGAGGATTCCGTGCCGTTGGAATAAATTGAGAATCGAGCTCACCGACGCGCCATGAATCTTCGCACGATTGGCAAGGGCAGCATCATCGAGGTGAATCGGTGTGCTTGGCTTCATGCCAAGAGGTGTCTGATGTAAATCATAGAGGGTATTATATAGAATTTTGATGGAATCAATCGACGGAAAGGTATGATTTAAAAAGAATTCCATCAGTCGTCGGTCGGTCGGCTGATAGAGCATCGTACAAGTGCTCGGTTTGCCATCCCGCCCTGCGCGACCTGCTTCCTGATAGTATGCTTCGAGCGTGAGGGTGAGGTCACAGTGAATCACATTGCGCACATCAGACTTGTCGATTCCCATACCGAATGCGCTCGTGGCGACGAGTATCCGGCAGTCTCCACTGAGGAATTGTTCTTGCGCGTATTTACGGTGAATATCGAGCAAACCTGCATGATACGCAAGGGGATAGAGTTTGTAGCGGCGGAGTGATTCGGTGAATTCTTCGACCCGTTTACGCGAACCGCAATAGATGATCGTAGAACCTTCCCGCGTTTCGTGACAGATATCGGTGATTCGTTCGGCTTTCTGCTTGGTTTGTTCGACAGCATAGTTGAGATTGGGTCGGTCGAATCCTTTAATAATTCGCAGCGGAGTTTTCATTTCCAAATGCCGCACGATATCATCCTGCACTTCGGGCGTGGCTGTAGCGGTAAGAGCAATAATCGGAACACGTTCGAGCGTTTCGAGAGCTTTGGGAATTTCTAAATAGGCGGGACGGAAATCGTGTCCCCATTCGGAGATACAGTGCGCTTCATCGATGGCGAGAAAGGAGATATTGATTTGCTTTAATGCTTCCAAAAATGCTTTACTTCCGAGACGTTCGGGTGCAACATAGATGAGCTTGAATTCTCCACGTTTGGCGGCGACGAGCCGTGCTGCGATATCATCGGTGCGGAGTGTGGAATTAATAAATGTAGCAGGTACTTTCGCGCGGGAGAGTGCGTCGGTCTGATCTTTCATGAGAGCGATGAGCGGTGAGATGACAAGAGCAGTGCCTTCGCTCATCATAGCAGGTATTTGATAACATAACGACTTACCGCCGCCGGTCGGCATAATGGCTAAGCTGTCACGTCGCTGCATTATCGATGCTATGATTTCCTCCTGTCCCTCACGGAATGATGTATAACCAAAAAATTGGTGGAGAATTGCGTGGGCAGATTCTGAGGAGTAGGGCATGAAGAATAGAAGAATTCGAGAAGAAAATTTCTCTCAATTTACAAAATATTCCCTTTTGGTAGTTCCGAAATTTTCATTCTTTTTTGAAAATAAATTTAGAAGTTTGCCATGCAAGGAGAAGAAGTCCCACACTCCATCCCAAACGCCACAGCCAGGTGAGAAGTCCATTCTCTGTAACATGCAGATGGTGCAGACCGCTCGTATTCACACGGATAATCGGATTGAGCCACATTGTATGCTCCTTGGTATAAATCATCGCTCGGATATACGTATCGTTGGCATTGAATGCATAATCAGCACTCGCGTTGTTATATATCTTGTGGCGAATGCTACCATTCTGACCGATAAAGATAATCGAATCGGCGGGCTTTTCGCAGGAGATTGAACACATAAGTCCATGTGTTTCAACTCCTACCAACGAGTTCTGATTCACTCCGTGTTTGCCGGAAACGCCGTACATTCGTCCATTTCGCAAGGCATGAATCACAGAATCTTGGTGAGGTGAAGAAGTCGCAATCATCGTCCAGCATACGCCGGTTTCACCGTCTGCTTTAGAGTTATGCGTGTCGTCGTCGGCGAGTATCCACGCGGCGCGTCCGGCGGAAAGTGCCGAGTCCCATGCCTCGTTGGAAGTTCTATAATGATTGAGTACTTCGATGCAGGTATAACCGGTGAGTTTGGTGAAATCTTCGGGGTCAAAACTACCCCGAAACTTCGGATGAGCGATCGCAAGTGCACCGGCAGTCGGCATTAAACGCTCAATCATGTCTTGTTTTTGGTGGATGGATTGGAAGAGGATATAATCCCAATACGACACTTCCCGCGCGCCGAGCGGTATATGATGGCGTTTCCAGAGATTATAGCCATGTTCGTAGAGGGGAATATATCCTGAGTCAGCTTTGAAGGTCGTGTCAATAGTCTGATAATTCGATATCCCGATCACGTCGTAGTCCATTGATGTATAAGCATCATACATCTCGCTCTCGGAAGTATGACCATCCGTTACACCTTTATAGGCGGTTGCGTGGGCGTGGAAATTCGCTTTGATAAGTCGTGGAATTGACGTGTATGGATTGTACAACAATTCTCCGGTAAATGGCTGCGCAGCAGGAAAATCAGAGACCGCAGAAAAACAATAGGGAAGAAGCGCGATGAAAACAGCGACAGTGAGAATACCGAGGAACGTTTTGAGAATCGGTCGAACAATATTCATGGTCAATTATAATGTTTGAATTCTCGCCAGTAATTCCTCAGTTTTCCGCCGTGCGACTTCGACGACGGTTTTGTCGCTCATTACAACATAACTTTTCT
>JBPOHH010000017.1:0-5582 GCA_052035765.1 Bacteroidota bacterium | reverse complement strand
TCAAAACCCTTATTCATCAGCGTTGCCGAATCGATTGTAATTTTATTACCCATCGACCAGTTAGGATGACGGAGTGCCTGCGCGAGAGTGATCGACGGGAAGTCTTCTTTGGCTACCCCACGAAACGGACCACCCGAAGCCGTAAGAATTATCTTTTCAATTTCCGAGGTATCCTCACCTGCCAAACACTGCAGAATCGCGCTATGTTCGCTATCAACAGCAAGCAGCGGCACGTTCTTTTCCCGTGCTGCGCGCGTGATAATTTCACCGGCGCTGACGAGGGTTTCTTTATTGGCAAGTGCGATATGAGCGCCATTTTCAATCGCAGCGAGCGTTGGCATGACACCACTGAAGCCGACAAGTGCCGACATAACAATATCATTGCGACTGTCACCTGCGGCTGCAATCACGCCTTCTTCGCCGCAGAGGATTTCTCCGGTGAAGCTTGTCATGCGCTTGAATTCCTGATAGCATTCCTCATTCGAAATCGCCACACCGCGCGGATGATACCGCTTGATTTGTTCGTCAAGTTCGGCGATCTTGGAATTGACGGTCAGATAATTAATATCCCACTCGTCGCGTGTAAGATCCAATATCTCAAGCGTTTGGCAGCCAATCGAACCGGTCGAACCGAGTATGGAAATTGATCTGTTCATGAGCTTGATTTACGAAAAATCCTGGGTTATATCACGCTGCTGCCGTGTAGAATAGAATTTAAACTCATTCGGACGCAACACATCACTTTGCTGCAGTTTTATCTTGAGGAAATGTTTAATCATCAGGCGTGAAAGCTTGGAAATCGAACCTTCGAGCAGGTATTCCGCCATCGTCGGATGCACGAGCAGAAGCAGAGAAAATTCCCGTGAACCCATGCGGAAGGTATGCAGCCAGCGTTCAATCGCATTGAAAATCACCGATCGTGACTGCACGCGACCCGTGCCGGCGCATGTCGGACAATTATCACTCAGACGTTCGGTAATATTCTGGCGCACCCGCTGACGGGTAATCTGCATAAGCCCAAGCGGAGTAAGCGGATACACGGTCGATTTCGCGCGATCGCGATTCATTTCCCGTCGCATTTCATTAAATACTTTCTTGCGGTTATCCTCAAATGCCATGTCGATAAAGTCGATGAGGATAATACCTGCTGCATCGCGTAATCGGAGCTGCTGCGCCACGGCATAGACCGCTTCAAGATTGGTTTTGAGAGAGTTACGCTCTTGTTCGTGGTCGCTCGACGCACGGCCGGAATTCACATCCACGACAAACATCGCCTCTGTCTGATCAAGCACAATCGAACCTCCGCTTGGCAACGTGATTTTGCGCGCGTACGTATCCGAAATCGGCTTTTCAATGCGATAGGCGTCGAAGATGGGCTTCTTTCCGGTGTACATCTCTACCTTCGATGCCAAATCCGGCGATGCCCAATTGAGATAATGCGTTACTTCATTGTATAATTTTTTGGAATCGACCGCCACGCGGACCACATCATTCGTAAATAAATCACGAATCACGCTTCCGGTGAGGTTTTTATCGCGGTAGAGAAGGGCAGGGTGGTTGTTGGATTTCTTTACATTTTCCTCAACCTCTTTCCAGATATCGAGTAAATGTTCCCAATCGCGGCGGAGTTCGGTCTCGCTCTTTTCCTCGGCAGCAGTCCGGATAATACATCCAAATCCTTCCGGCAGAATAGACTTAGCAAGGCGTCGGAGACGCTTGCGTTCTTTAATAGACTGAATTTTTCTCGACACACCGATAGCAGACTCAAATGGCATAAGCACCACATAGCGCCCTGCCATCGACACTTTCGTGCTTACGCGCACGCCTTTGGAGGAGTATGCTTCGCGCACGACCTGTACGATGATATTTTGCTTGGGTTGGAGACCAATCGACACCACGCCCGAACGTTTGGTAGAGAACGTCGGTAACGGTTTTACGGATTTTTTGGACTTCGCCGGAGATTTACGGAGCGCCATCGCAGCCGAATCGGTGAGTTTTGCGTCGGCAATCGGCGGGAGGAACGGTTCGTCGTCATCCTCATCGTCATCTTCTTCTTCGGTAATGAACGAATCTTCGAGCGAAGAGTCCACATCCGAGAAATGCAGGAATCCATCCTGACCAATACCAATATCGATAAAAGCGGCATTCATTCCTTGAATGACTTTGCCCACTCTACCCATGTAAATATTGCCAACTAAACGTTCTTTATCGGGAATTTCTATAAAAAGTTCGGCAAGGTCGCCGTTTTCGGTAATCGCTATTCGCACCTCATTGAGGGCGGCGTTTATGATAATTTCTTTCTTCATCGGGAATGTTCGTGCGTAAAATAGATTGCTGTGCGCCAAATATACGGAAAAATACACTCTTAGCAGGGCATCGGTAGGAAATTACTTGGTTGCTTCTCAGAGTTAACTCCTTGGTGAAGTATGAAGTAACGGAGAAACCGCCTAAAAATAAAATTGGTCAAGCTGACCGTAACACTCTGAGAGCAAACTGACCGTTGCTTCCTTCCGGACCTGGCGGGGTTGGGTTCGTCTCAGTCGCACGGGACTTGACCAAGCGCAAAACTACGGAAAATTGCCCAATCAGCCAAAAAACCGGTGAAAATAAGTTTATGAGAGGAGAAGAAGTGGGTTCGGTTGTGCATCTTCCCACCGCGCGTCTGCGGGCACCCATTGCCGTCCAAGCCGAGAGGGGAAAGGAATATTCTTAACCACGTTCTCCACCTGATATCATGTTGTATTTTAAAGGATTAGAGATGTTAATAAGGGTAAAAGGTTGCAAATTCATTCCGATGAAATAAAACTCTTCCTGACTAGCCCCCAGCTTCAGCTGGTGGGGACATGGAATGCCCCCAAGAAAATCCGGCTTTAGCCAAACGTCAAATGCGATCACACCCTCCAAAAGCAAACGCCCAACCGATATCGGTTGGGCTTTCTTCATGTACTTACTTCTAAACATTGGGCTAAAGCCCGGACGAATAAACACTGTCCCATCCAGCTAAAGCTGGACGCTAGTCAACAATTCAACAATCTATCAATTCAACTTTTCAAAAATTCCGTCCTTGACGTTCTTTGAAATGCACAGCACCACTCCACTCACCGATGAAATGCCATATTCGTCCATCTTTTGTTTCCACATCTTCAAAGGTAAAAGGAAAAATGCCGCGGAACTACCATATACTGTTGTTTTTCACCGTGCAAACGCGAAATAGCTGGTGATGAAGGTTGGTTGGAAATAACTGAGTGGATAGGGGAAAGTGTTTTCATTCTGTTCCTCATTGAATAATAATGGAACAATGGGCAGTTCTGCCATTTCCTTCTAATTCTACAGTGTATTTTCCTCCTGCTATTACAATTTGAAATAAATCAAAATTGATGTAATTTTGCCCCAGATTCTGAAATAGTAATTTCTTTGAAATAATCTTCTTACCCATGGAATCATAAAGAGAAAGATTGTAGTCTCCTAAGGTAGGTATAGATATTTTCATTTGAATAGTTTGCGACCTCATGACAGGCATTGGTGGAAGTGGTTGTATAGAAAAAATATTGTCCTTTGTATTGTCTTCTGAAACAGAAGAAGCTGTATCGTTTAAGGTTAATATGCTAAATCTATATTTCTCAAAAGAAGGAAAATAATCATTACTTAACGCAATATCAGGTTTCCCATCTCCGGTAACATCAGGTAAAGAAATTACTGCGGCAATCTGCACCGTTGTAAATTGTGCTATTTCTTTAAGTGAATTTCTAATATTGCCGCTATAAATATGTAAAACTGGTTCATTCTTAACATTGTATTGACGAATGCATAACGAGGGTATCGAAATGCTATCGATACCATATTTTAAACTATTGATACCAAATCCGGCAATTGTATTTATTCTATTGCTATGTAATTTTTCTATTTTATCGTTACTTAAATCATATATTATTACATCTGTATTCTCAAGGTTGCCTGATTTAATAATAATAGCTCCTACTAAATAATTTTTCCCTAAAGTTTGTGGTAAAAGTGCGCTTTGCCAAAACCTTCCCGAACCATTCTGTACATCATTGGTGAATTCATCCAATATTTCGGACTTGAAAGCATTACCATCCCACCAGATACGAACTAAACGATAGCCATCTCGTTGGATAACTTTTTGCTTTTGGGCATTATAATACCAAAAATAACGGCGGCATACTACATAAATATCTTTACCTTTTGTATAGCAACCGACAACTGTATTATTACTGTCTATATGAGGGATTGGTATTGTTTGCCACGTCATTTTGCTCAGGTCTTTATTACCAAATGCTACTTTCATCTCTGATGGTGGATTAGGTAAGGAACTTGACGGGAAATTAAGAATATCATCGATACCATCGTCATTGACATCTACGGAAGTTTCAGGATAATACCCGCCAAAATAGACAGCATTCGTTTTTGGTGGCTCTCCATTCTTAATACCCTCATAAACATTACTATTTTCATCAATATAGTCAGTAATCCCATCCCCATTAAAATCTGCCGTTTTAATATTCGAACTCCCTTTTTCCCAAGTAAACACATTCATCGTATCTCCGGGAAAGCGAAGAAGCCATGTTTTCACGCCTTGCGGTGTCCATACAACAAGTGCTCCCTTGCCTTGATAGAAGTTATCGAGCCATGTCATGCCGTATTTGCCGTATTGCATATTATCTACCCGCCACCACTCTTGAAGTTGTGGAATCGAATCCTGCACCGGCTGCTGAGCAGAAAGCGACAACGCACCCAGCAGTACAAGCGCAAACGTCGTGAAGAGAGTTTTCATAGCAAATGTAAATGAGCGATCAGGAGTACCATGGTTTGAGTATAATGTACAGCGAAATTACACAAGAATATCATCCCTACGATTAGGAAAGAAGCCAAACCCAAAAAATTGACAGTGCACTAATGCTTGTACCTTCATACCGTTGAATTACAATTCTTCCTGACCAGCCTCCGGATTTATCCGGTGGGGGAATGATTGATTCACCACGCCCTAATTACCTCCACCCCAAACGAACGTCCGATTGTATGAGAAATCGTACCCGTCAGGTCATGCGCGAGTATTTCAATCGTCACACCACGTGCTACCGACCACCGCGCGCCGAGATTCACCAATACTTGAATTTTGTTGGTAGCAGATGGAGAAGCGAGGACAATTTCCGGGAGAAGCGCTATCGTCGGCCCGATGGACTGTTCGATACCTGCATAACCCGCAAGCGCATGCGCTCCGCCGTAGAATCCACCATGAAGAGCGGTGGCGCCGAGGGGTGAACGGAAATTTTTACTGATTGAAATCCATCCGCTCATCGAATGTGATTGCAGGTACTCCTGACTGAAGAGTCCGTTGGATCGGGAGGAAATGCCGAGGGCGATGGCAGGGAAGGTGCGCTTTTCGTCCACAAGGCGGTACCTCGCGCTGATGGCGGGCATCAATACTTCGACCGGCGCGGCGCTGATGGCATTTCGTGCTGTAGAGGTGAGAGCGAGATTGAAATTTTTAAAAATTGCAGCCGAGAAGTCTGCCGTGAGATTACCCTGCGGCGCGATTCGTATTCCAAGACAGTAGGTGGAGA
>JBPOHH010000873.1:0-1919 GCA_052035765.1 Bacteroidota bacterium | reverse complement strand
TTTATAAAAAATCGGCCACTTTCTTTGATGTCGATGCGAAGGCAAGTGCTGATGCGTATGTACTTGGCGAACAGTTCCCGCTCTTAGACATATCGCTTTTCGTCCATGCACCCGTTCATCAAGACAGTCTTGCTAGTATGCAGCCGCGAGTCGAAGTATTTGGTTCGACGGTATGGAATCCCGGTAAAAAAACATACCGAGAATTCTTAGACAGTGCAACGAAGAAAAAAGAGTGGAAAAAGTCAAAAACAATCTCTTTTAACCTTGTCGTACCGGTGGATATAGAAGTGGGAATTCAAGGCACCTTAGGAGTGAAATACTTTGCTCACAGCGATAAAAATTCTCTTGATGCATTTGCCACTCCTTTTGCCGATGTCAGTGGTTTTGCTAAATGTGCTGTGAATCTCTTTATCGTACGGGCAGGTGTTGAAGGAAAGCTGACTTTTCTCAAAGGGGACATAAATCTGGCTGCACATGCTGATATTATGTATGGAAACAACGAATTCATCTTTACAAAAGATTTTCGCTGTAACTATAATTTAAATATGCTCAGTGGAAATATCAAAGCTTTTGCCGAACGCAGGAATTGGAGATTCAAATGGAAGCGATTCTGGACTCACGAACTCTTTGCGTGGGAAGGTCTCAATATAGCAGGTGATTTTGAGGAAATAGCGCCCACACGGCAAGCATTCGTATGGTAGGTACTACCTGTACACGTAGGAGGATGAGCGTGCTCGTACTCATGGCTGTCGTCAATGTACTTCTTGGAAATTCAGCGCAGGCCGGCAAGGATCGAGGGCAGATACATAGTTTTGAGTACTCGTCATCAGCAATGCACGACCCGTCTGCAATGATGAATGGTATGAAAAATATGCTTGTCGAAAAGCAGAAAATCCAGTTGAGCTGCCGAGGAACCATACTGACAATTCAATCAGATACATCAGAATCAATACGTACGGCGACAGTCGTGATTACACTTGGTGACCTAACAATTCAGAATAATGATACTCCCGTAGCTCCCGAGCTCTTGGATGAGATTCAACGCGGAGTATCGATGCCGGTCTTCGTTCATATCGTGCAGCAGGGAATAGTGCATTCACTGTCTCTCGACAGTACAATTCATCCGGTAAGTATTCAAATTGTAAGGAATATCATTAGTTTCTTTCAGGTTGCTTATCCTATAGCACCTCATGCCCGCTACCGTGTGCAAGAATCCGACCCTACCGGCAGCTATACGGCTGAATATCGTACAGCTTCACATGCAGAAAGCATCCTGACTCTTACGAAAAAGAAGATTGGCTATACGAGCTTGGCTGGAACTATCAGTGATTTTGATAATGCAGGAATTCGAGCTCACTATTCCGGGACAATCAAGGCCGATACCATACTCCACGCTATCAAGAGTATTCACGCCCGCGAAAGCAAGCAAACAGTCATTGGAAGTAAAGTCATTGGCAACAGTACAAGCAGCTTTAGGGCTGTCGCATTGCCAGATCGGGCAATCGATATTCATCCGGTAAAAGGACAGAGATATTCTGCATGGCATTCATTAGATGTGGATGTATCTGCTTTAAAAATGATGAGATTGAAGTATGAGAGAATCCTTGGTACAGACAATGAACAGACTATTCTTCAACGTGCAGATTCTCTGCAACATCTTGGAGTGCGGTGGGATGACGTTGTAAGTGATAAGCTCGAAGCATTGCTCAATCTTCGTCAGGATAGCTGTCCACTGCTGTATCAGTTTATCTGTGAAGATTCTTCTATGGAATTTACCTTCCAAATGATATCGCTTATCATGGCTGAGTCGGCAACGAAAATCGGTGAAAAACATCTGCTCGATGCAATGGAATGGCGAAAAAATGACCCTGCCGCCCTTGACCAACTCCTGCCGTTGATGGTTTATATCGAGCAGCCGT
>JBPOHH010000370.1:0-3926 GCA_052035765.1 Bacteroidota bacterium | reverse complement strand
GTATGGGGATGAGAATACGGCGGCTGGAAATAATGCTGTGCCGGTGGGGCTGCGTGGTGGATTTCATTGGAACGCCGCGAAACGGATACTTTTACGCCGTTTTCTTCTACACTGAGCTCTGTTGCCGAGCTTTCATCAAAAATTTTCAGTAATTGCTGAACGTATTGTAAGTCCATTGTATCTCCTCAGATTGAGAAAAATAAAAAAGCGTGCTTCCTCATTATTCACTGTAGAAACACGCTTGAACATTGTATTGACTATGTTACTCCTTTACTCGTTCCATATAGCTTGAGGTACGAGTATCGATGCGAAGCATATCGCCTTCGTTGACAAAAATCGGCACGCCGATGATGGCACCTGTCTCGAGAGTTGCTGGCTTGAGCACATTGGTCGCTGTATCACCGCGGAGGCCGGGCTCGGTGCTGACGACGCGGAGATTGACGTGCGTCGGAATTTCTACAGAGAGGACCGTCATGTCGTTCAACGCAAGCTGTGCTTCTTGTCCTTCTTTCATGAATTTTGCAGCATCGCCGACGATATCGGCATCGACGGGGATTTGGTCGTAGGTATCAACATCCATGAACATAAAGCTTTCGCCATCTTTGTAGAGATATTGATAATTTTTTCTGTCCACGCGGACGAACTCAATTGTTTCGCCGGAGCGAAAACGGTTTTCGAGTAATTTACCGGTGCGCATGTTCCGCATTTTCACTTGGTAGAATGCGCGGAGGTTACCCGGAGTGCGGTGCTCGGATTCTAAGACTGTGCATAAGTCATTATTATATTTAATTACTGCACCAATTCGTAAATCTGCTGTCGTTGCCATGAGAGTCTTTAATATGAAACATTTTGGAGAGGTCTCGAGCGGATTCGAACCGCTGTAGGGACTTTTGCAGAGTCCTGCCCAGCCACTAGGCGACGAGACCATATTCACAATTTTCAACAATTGGGAACGCAAAAATAGGGCTGTGGAGCCGAAATTCCAAACATTAACTTTCAAGCGTTGATTTTTATCAGCCCTGAGCGCTGTATTGAATGAGATTCCGGCAAGATTTTTTACAAAATGTAGCTGAGTGCAACGCACTTAATAATAGAAAATCCCCGCCTCATAGAAGCGGGGATTTCTTTTGTGGAATCATCAATGAAGAGATACGATTATTTGGTAATCGTAATCATCTGCGATGCACTGTACTGTCCGGATACCATACGGCAGGAATACACGCCGGAAGGAATATTGCCAATTCCAATCCGTGCCTGATAATCACCGTGGTTGAGGACTTTATCCATAAGTACTGCGACACGCTCTCCGAGTGCATTATAGAGCTCGAAGGTCGTGTGCGCTGTCAATCCAACGCTGTAATCAATCGTTATGACATTGCTGCTCGATGGGTTTGGACTGATCGATGTCAGTGCATATTTCGAACCGGAAGGAGATACCAAACGTGCATTGATAAAGCATCCTTCGATAGACAATTGATCACCCGTACTTGTTGGAATTACACAACTTGCACGATTTGGAACCTGTACATTCAGACCTACCGGATAAAAAATCGTGTCTGCTAATAAGGTCAGGAATTTCAGTTCTGCAATTGGTCCGGCAGACGGAATTGCAAAACTGCCACTTGCATTCATTACCAGCTTGTAATTTGCACCGGAGCCAACGGTCGAGCCCGAAGCCGGTGTGAATTTCCAAGCCTGATTTACTGCGTATGCCCCGACAAAAGAAGCACTTACTAATTTCATATACTTTTCGTTGAATGGAATTTCTGCTACAAAATCCATCATAGCCGCGTTGGTAAAGTCGCCACTGACGGCTGAGAGCACGAAGGTTTTCTCTGTACCCGGATTGATTGATTTAGCTCCATTTGCCGTAAGCGAGAATTCAACCGGAACAATCTTTCCGATACCATCCAAGAATGCTGTACGCACATCTATAGGGTATTGCGTTGTATCTGCATTGCTATAGACGAGCACTTGTGCGTTGAACGGACGGTTGGCATTCGGGCGGAATACCACTGTTACCGGCTCAGATTGTCCGGGCTTGATTACCAATGGTAATGTAGGATAGTATACGCTGAAGTTAGCCGCATCAGGACCGACAAGGGCAAAATTATTAACGATAAGATTGGCTGTACCGGGGTTGCTTATTACGAAGTTATCTTTTGACGAATCACATGTCATCGTAACAGGGAAAGGTATCGATGTTACTTTGATTGCAGGGAAGTTCGTAATTATCTGATAGCCAAGTCCAACGACATCGACAGAATTCGATACTGTCGGGTCGACTTCAGGGCCCGGAGCCGCATCGGAGGTCATATCAATGGTAATCTTACGCTGACCAATTGCCGTCGGCGAGAAGTTCACGGGGAATACCATTGAGTCAGCTTTCGGAATAATAAACGATGCAGGCAATGGTTTTACAAATGCAAAATCAATGATATCGCCACCTGCACGAATACCAAATGTTTTTACATTCAATACAGCCGACGTACTTGGATTGCGTACGACCACTGCTCCCGGTGTCGGGTATGTATTTCCGACTTCCGTACTGTCAGGGAATATATAGCCTGTCGGATCGATCTTGGGAAGAATACCGATACCGTCGAGCGTACCTTCGATTTGCGGTACCACTTCTCTGAATTCCGGTATAATCGAATTGTGATGCGTCGCTTCGCCGGACGGTGTATAGACTACATCAAAGACGACTTTTGTTTGGTTGTTGGCGCGTAGTAAGAATGGCGCAGCTGCATCGAAGGTAACTTGAGTTGTAGCTTTGAAGTTCGGATCGGTCGGGTTACTGAATTTCCATCCAATCAGATTCAAGTCTGATGTTCCAAGATTTGATACTTCAATAGTCCAGTTATTGACAGTCTGCACGCGACGTTCTTGCCAGTCATAGCTCGTAATTTTCGGACCCGGCGCTTTGCCTTGTCCTATCCATGTTGATACTTCATTGCAATTTACACCGGCACCATCTGTTAAGAATGTTACTTTGAGCGTATCGATATTCAGAGTTGTAGGAGCGTACCCGATAGAAGTAAAAAGAACTTCTTTGCCGGGAGCGATCTTAAAGGGGAATGCAGGGGTTACATTTTCAACAAAGAATGGCGGTGCCACATCTTTGATACCGGTCACGGTAAGGGTGTCGGTACCTTTATTACGGATATACAATGCACGTCCGCTGACTTCCTTGCGCACCGTATCACCGATAGCGGTCGTTGCTGCCAACCATATCGGCTCTACATCGGCACAAGGTATCACGCCACGACCCTTAACCGGGAATGAAAAGAGCGCGCATTCTGTCTCAACAAGTATAGAATCGATATCTAATTGATTATCATCGTCTTCCTTCAGCCCCTCTTTTACAGGAGTGTAGTCAATGACGATATCATGTGTTCCATTCGGCTGCATTGTAATTTCCGGTGGAAGCTCACCACTCTTGATGAAATACTCTTTTTTCTTGAGCAGAGTTAATTTCTTGACTTTAACGGCTTTATTGTTCGGGTTTTTGAGCTGAACGGTAAGTTCCTTTGTTGTGCCGATACGTACCGAACGGAAATGGACGATTTTCGGGTCAAGAACAAGCCTATCAACCACGTAGCTCACCGTATCGAGTGTGTAATTGCCGGCTCTATCCATTACGATAAAGACAGCGAATGCATCTTTAGTCTTGTCTTTGACAAGCAAATCAAACTCAAACTCCGTCACCTTTGGTAGCGGGATAATCGTTGCTGCAGTCTTGTATTTCAGTTCATAATTATAGCTCAGTGAATCAATAAGGGAAATTTCAAAAATCCCCTGATCGATTTGAACGGTATCCGGTGGAGTACCGAAATTCCGTACTTCCGTTGATTTGTATTTGTAATCACCACACTCAGTAGTAAACGTTAAGACAGGTGGCAGAGTATCCAAATCTTCGAGCGAGC
>JBPOHH010000832.1:0-2104 GCA_052035765.1 Bacteroidota bacterium | reverse complement strand
TCACCGACTCGCCGGGCACATATTCAAATTCCGGCAGATTATACAAGTGCATGATTTTCTTGCCCTTAAGCATGCTGGTGACGACTAGATCATTAAACTGCAGCGACACCAATTCCGACTGCCGATAGGTCTCAAAGACATTGAGTTCACAGTTCTCAAGATTGTAAATCGTTCGATTCTCGACCAAGGTCTTGAGCGACGCTTCATTGGTCAGATCAGGCGCAAGGGGCGTTATTTTGTTGTTAATCATGGGCTTACATTTCTGTGCATTCGGTTGTCCGTTGAATTCTCTGCGTTCCGGCTCATCACTTCACCCTGCGATTGATGTGTTGCATGCATAAGGGAGGGATGGTTGCCTCCATGCAATTGTAACAGCTTGTACTGTAAGGAGAAGATTTGTCGTCAATTCCACAGCGAAACTACGCATATTCTGGAAAAGAGCAAAAAAATAGCCCATGGTAAGATGGGCTATTGCAGAGCATATATGGATGAGAAAGATAACTCTGATACCATTAGACAAGTTAACCAGGATATGCAGCACTAAGTATCTATAGTATAGCAATATTGTAATTCATCAGATATGCTACGGCCTACAGTATCTATCAGAGGTAATGAATACTCGGGTTTATGATTATACCCAAGTCTTTCGAGTCTTTTTGTCAAAGTCTCAATTCTATCTTTCGTTCTGGAAGTACGTGTTTGCTCTTGTTGTATCGTTTCCTGAAGTGCGGTTACAATTGATTTCTTCACAGGATATTCTCCTAAAAATATATGCGTGAATGAATGAGAAATGGTATGTTTTTTTCGCGGATGTATTGACAAATCAAATCATTATATTCTCTAATCAGTGTCTGTTTGGGTTTATCGTTGGAATAATCTTCTATCCGAATTTTTAGAACATCGCGTACTGTATTAATTCCAATGTACCGCCCATGCGAATGCCAAAGTTTGTTGTTACTGAGGAGTCGTGCGGTTTCTTCAGCTCGCTTCTTTTTTTCTTGCTCTGTAACCTTCTTCTTTGTAGAAGAGTGGGTATGCCAATCTTTAAATTTATACTTTACTAACCACACTTTGAGGAGTTCGACCGTCAAATTTCGAGCCATTTCGTATTGTCGTAATTCTGCAAGGTCTAATTTTTGCAACATAATTAATTCTATGTCAGTTAAGTTGTTATCTGATGATTTTTGTATCAGTTCTTCAACTTTATCTAAATATCCAAGTGCTGGCACCCAGTTTTTACCGTTAAATACTTGGGGATCAATAGGTCCAAGGGATGAAGAGTAATCCATATATATTTTGTCTCCGGACATACAAAATATTGTTCCTGCAGACATTGCGTAATCAGGAACAATAAAAAATACTTCTTCATAGTGAAAGCGAATGATTTCCACCATCTTCTCGACGGTCTCAACACTGCCACCCGGTGTATTTAGCATGATAACGAGTCGATTTCTGTCAAACTCATCATGATTCTTGATGTCTTCTATAAAATCACGAAACCACTTGACAAAAATGGGGTGAATTTCGCCGTAAAAGAAAATTAAATCAGCATCAAAATGAACTTCAATTTCTCGTAATTGCTGATTGAGTTTTTCCCGAATTGCTTCATTGAAATGATTCTTCATGGTTTAATTATAGGTGGTAAAGGGTGCTACTATTCTTTAGCTCTCATCACATGGTATAGGTATGCTTATGATTGACGCCTAATTCTATTTTCCTAATGTTGTGAATTGTGACACTAGAGAATATAGAATGGTTTTAATTGTTAAGCGGTTACGTAACAAGAACTACATTACTACTGTGAAATTTCTTGCAAAATTATAACACAGCATCGGAATTCTCTATCAAATTAATTATCGTTTGCTAAATTGTTGAATAATAGCCATTATTCGTTTGAAAAATTAGGATGAACTTGGTTAAATTGAAATTCGGTCAACAATCGATTGCAATGATAGTATCTTTGTACAATGATAGTATTTACAATCATATTGGTTCCTAACCTACCACCCTTTGCGCCTCTTGCGTTAAAAAAAACACCCCAGAGTACACGCAACCCAAGAACCAAATTTTCTTTATCTTTGAAACATAATCCTCTGTTGTTTGA
>JBPOHH010000470.1:0-3824 GCA_052035765.1 Bacteroidota bacterium | reverse complement strand
AGTCCTGCCTCCTGCCATAATCTTTATTCTGCGCATTGCCAATTATTATGCAGTAGTGTATGTAAATCAAGAAATTTTTGATGAGTCATTTCTTTTTCTAGCTTTACTATTGACTTATGGTGGTCCTTATTATGTATCGTATGTAATTATCTACTACATTATTATGATTCGACATAGTAATGATAAAAAAACATTACTTACATATTCACTATTGTTTGTAATATTAAGTGTTTTATGTATGTTATCAATTTTATTTTTGAAAAATCCTCCTCATCATTTGGATGAATAACGGTGATTCTCCCAGTTTTGCCTACTAGGATATTTCTAATCCTACCAGTTCGTTCAACTAGATGTAAAAACTTGCCACTGAAGCTTACTGCACGATAGAATAGCCCACCAAGTATTCCCAAGCCAGCTCATTATAAAAAGTTACCGATTTAATAAGCGACAATCCTATGCAGATACTATGGTTATGCACGAAAATGCATAGATCGCCATGTCGTTTTTATGGCAAGTGTTTTGGGCAACCGCAAGGGATTGCCCCTACGATTGGTTGATGTATGTGTTTGGGTAAAATGGTTCTTACTGTGGCATGGACGACCATGGGTGTCCGCAGGCGGCGGTAGGGAGTATGCATAACCGAACCCAATTATTTCTTCCGCAGAGCGAGCGCGATGATGGCTGCGTTGGTCGGATTGATGAATTGGGGGGTGTAATTTCCGGGCGAGTGCAGCGTGCCACCGATGAATTCTATATCCACCACGTCGAATAAATCCTGAGGCGCCAGACGCGTAAGTGCTGAATTCATAGAGTAATAGCGTTGGAGGTACTTGTGCGGACGAATGCCCGTGTCCTCATGCGCCCACTGATGGTCATACGGCGTGGTGAGGGCGACAATCCCGCCTTTTTTGAGCAGGCGATGAATCTCCCGCATCGCGCGGCAGTCACCATCGCCGGGGATATGCTCGACGGTTGAAATCATCAGGGCTTGGTCGAAGGATTCACTTGCGTAGGTAGTGCGCGTAATATCCTGCAATTCCACACGGAATGGCTTGGGGAGCTTTTCGGCTATTTTTTTCTGGAATTCTACACCGACCGGGTCGATATCAATCGACGTTACATCGAGATCACGTTCGGCAAGGTATTGAGGGATAAAGGTTTCGAGCGAACCTATATCAATAATCGTCGAACCCGGCGCGTAGTTCACCTGCGCAAGTGACCACGAATATTCCAATCTCCGTAGCCAGCCAAAGGGACCAAACCGGTCACAATCGGCGTTTTCACTTGGGGCAATGTTCGTGCGTTCATGGAATAATTCCTCCCAACCGCTTGGGAACATGAGTGGATAGAAACGTTGAGACGGCGCAATTAGGCGTTGGTAGGGCGAGAGTTCGGCGGCAAGTTTTTGCGAAATTGTCTGCTGTAATTGACCAATTGCTTGGGGTGAAGGATGAACTATAAGTACGGATAAGTTTGTATTTTGAAATATGTTAGCGCGTTCGTGAGTTGTGATAATCGTGCCGGATGTGGGCATCACATTCGTCAAATCCAACTCAGGATACGGCACCGGACTTGGCACCATTGGATGCCATGCCATGAGTCCAAAGTTCCCGTCATGCCACATACTCCACCGCGTGTCAAAGTGGAAGGTCACATAATGCATAAGCTGCGCAAGTGCTTGGCGCATATCATCGGAATTACTGCTTAGCAGGGCAGAGTCGAGTGTGAGGAGATGGGGCATAGGGGTATATGAGATAATTTGTAATTTTCGTTAGATATGTTTCACCGCATCAATCAGCGAAGCGCAGATATATTCCACTTGTTCACGTGTTAAGTCCGGATAACTCGGCAGGTTAATGCCACGCCAGCCGATATCTTCGGCGATCGGGTGGCGTTCATACTTGCCGGAATACATTGGCATGGTATGCACCGGATAAAACGTTGGACGGGTCTCAATTCCAGCTTTTTGCAGGTGCGCCCGGATATCATCACGTTGACGAACATGCGGCGCGAGCACCGAATACATCCAGTACGAGTGTTGAACATCGCCGATGGGTGCGTGGGTGGTGTAGGGTGTGCCTGTTAGCAGAGCATCATACCACTTTGCAATTTGAATTTTCTTGGAGATAAGTTCATCGGCACGTTCGAGTTGCGCAAGTCCGATTGCCGCGCAGATATTGGTCATTCGGTAATTATACCCAATCACATCATGCCAGTATTCGCGGTATTTGGCGAGACCCTGACCTTTGAAATGGAGCGTGCGTGAGTAGAGCGTTTCATCATTCGTGACCACCATGCCGCCTTCGCCGGTGGTAATTGTTTTATTCCCATAAAAACTAAACGTCGATATATCGCCAAAAGTACCGACATGTCGATTTTTGTACAATGTGCCGAAGCCCTCGGCGCAGTCTTCGATGAGGAAGATGCGGTGTTCTTTGGCGATTGCAGAAAGCTCATCCATTGCAGCGGGATGCCCATAAAGATGCACGGCAATAATCGCTTTGGTACGTGAGGTAATCTTTCGGCGCACTTCTTCGGGGTCAATCTGCCATGTGTCACGTTCAGAATCTGCAAATACCGGCGTCGCACCGGCATAAACAATTGCGTTAACGGGTGCGATGTAGGTAAAGGTAGGAACGATTACTTCATCGCCCGGACCGATACCGAGAGCCACGAGCGCAAGGTGCAGGGCGACAGTGCCATTGCAGACAGTGGAGGCATTGCGGATACCGATATAGTCGGCGAATTGACGTTCGAACTCACTGACAAATCGACCTTTACCGGAGATCCATGCCGTGTCGAGGCATTCATTGACATACAGCTTTTCATTACCGGCAAGCGATGGCTGATAGACAGGGATTGAGTACATAATTGATAGTATTGAAGGTACGGAACATGTATAGATTTTGCGATTTTCTATACATATCGGGAGGGACATGTATAGATTTTGCGATTTTCTATACATATCGGGATAGACATGTATAGATTTTGCGATTAATTATCGTCGAAATTCAGTTTTAGCTTGTAAAGATTGCAAACAAAGGAACATTGACATAAAAATTCGTGCGGCCGATTTTTTGTTTTTCTAAGAATCCTGCTTCTGCGAGTGCATCGAGATAGCGAGAGGCAGTAATGCGGGAAACGCCGACATCGTGCTGTACAAATTCAATTTTTGTATAGGGATGACGGAAGATATTATTCAATAAATCCTGACTGTATATTTTGGGTAATGTCTTGCGAATAGACGTCTTATACTGTTGCATAAGAGTTTTAATTTTTAGTATTACCTCAATCGTCTCACGGGATGTTTGTTCGATTGCATCGAGCATGTAGAGAATCCAATTTTCCCAGTCACCCGAGTCTCGCACTGCTTGCAAGCGCGAATAGTATTCTGCTTTATTCTTTATAATATAACGGCTTACATAGACTATCGGCAACGACAGCAGTTCTTGAAGTACGAGATACAGAATATTGATAATTCTTCCGGTACGACCATTCCCATCATAAAATGGATGAATGGATTCAAATTGGAAATGAATAATCGCCATCTTGACGAGAGGGTCGGCAGTGAAGAGAGAGGGCGTATTGATAAACTCAACAAGATTATCCATCAGGGCAATGATGTCATTCGGGTCTTGCGGTGGAGTATAAATCACCTCACCTGTTGCCTGATTAATGAGCGATGTGCCGGGTACTTTCCGAAAACCTGCCGTATTCCCTTCGAGGATTCGTTGAATTTCGATAATATGATTACTGTTCAAGAATTTATACGTTCTCACCAGCTCAAAACCATACTTTAACGCTTCTGCATAATTACTCACTTC
>JBPOHH010000788.1:0-1676 GCA_052035765.1 Bacteroidota bacterium | reverse complement strand
GGCACAATGGGCACGTACTTATCTTCTGCCTTTGAGAATGAGCATGACATCATCCGTGTCGATCGCAGTGGCGGAGATTATGAGGTCGATATCACGTCGCCGGACTCAATCGAGCAACTCTATCAGAATGTTGGTGCATTTGATGCACTTGTATCGACGGCAGGACCAACCTTTGTCGGACCGTGGAGTCAATTAACGGATACGGAATTTCGGAAAGGCATCGATGGTAAGGTCATGGGACAAATCAACTTGGTGCTCATCGGTCAGAAGTATATTAATCCGAAAGGTTCTTTTACCCTAATCTCGGGAGCCCTCTCTCACCAACCGCAATTGAATTTTGCCAATGCCTCGGCTGCCAATGGTGCTATCGATGGATTTGTACGGGCGGCGGCTATAGAATTATCCCGGGGAATTCGCATCAATGCCGTCAGTCCGACGGTGATTGAAAATTCACCACTGTACTTCCCGTATTTCCCGGGAGAATTGCCGGTCACGATGCGACAATTAGAATACGGTTTTCGGAAAAGTATCTTCGGGGCAAGTACCGGAGAAATTATTAAACCATACTAGTTGAGGAAGATATGACCACCATCAAAATACAATTAGCACTCCGAATATGGCTGGCAATTTATCCCTCGATTACTGTGTTTTTGTACATCTTCGGCGAAGCAATTTCAGGATTTTCATTACCGATAAAAACGCTGATCCTGACGCTTGTTCTTGTGCCATGGGTAGTATTTGCCGGCGTACCGGCGGTCGATTACCTGCTGGCACAATTCAAGAGAACGCGCTAAGCTATTCATGCATATTCATCATTCTCGGCGGCAATTTATTCTTCGGAGTGGGACGGCAGTTATCGGTGCTGCTCTCCCACTCTCGGCAGCAGATCAATTCACACAAGGTATGAAAACTATACAACTTATACAGGCAACTCAATCTATGAAAACAATCACACACTACGAAGTAATTATCATCGGCGGCAGTTATTCCGGGCTGGCGGCAGCAATGGCATTAGGGAGGGCAATGCGGCGGGTATTGGTGATAGACAGCGGTATGCCGTGTAACCGCCAAACGCCCCGGTCGCACAATTTTCTAACGCAGGATGGCACTTCACCTCACGATATCGCAGCGCTTGCCCGATTGCAGGTAGCGGCATATTCGACGGTGGAATTTTTGAATGACTTGGTGGTGCATGGCACGCACACTTCGCAGGGTTTTGACATTCAAACGCAAACCGGAATGCTCTTCACTGCACAAAAACTCATCATGGCAACCGGTATTCAGGATAGAATGCCGCCTATTATTGGTTTTTCCGAATGCTGGGGCAAATCAGTCCTGCATTGTCCGTACTGTCACGGCTATGAAGTACGAAAAAAACGTACAGGAATCATCGGCAATGGCGACAGTGGATATGAAATGGCGAAGCTTATTCATCATTGGGCAAGTGAGAGTATTATCTTCACGCAGGGGAAAGCGAGCTTTACGACAGAACAATGGGCAGCACTCGACCGCCATTCGATACAGGTCGATGAGAGGAAGATTAACGCCATTGAGCATACAGGCGGATATGCACAATCGGTGATGTTTGTTGGTGGAGAAACGATGAAGATTAGCGTTCTCTACAGCCGCCTACCCTTTACGCAGCAGTGCAACCTGCCGCAGGAACTCGGATGTGT
>JBPOHH010000050.1:0-5881 GCA_052035765.1 Bacteroidota bacterium | reverse complement strand
TTCAATGAAGCGGGCTTTTGTATGCGGGACCGACGAGACTCGAACTCGCGACCTCCTGCGTGACAGGCAGGCGCTCTAACCAAACTGAGCTACGATCCCACAATTAAACTGACGTTTTATGTGTTTGGGGACTTGAGGGGGATCGAACCCCTGACCTCGTGAATGCCATTCAAGCGCTCTCCCAGCTGAGCTACAAGCCCAAGAGGTTCGACTTTGGGAGCGCAAAAATACAAGAATCTCGCTTTACGGCAAAAAATTATTTAGAAAATCATGAAAAAAACTATAAATATCCGGCAGTTGATGACTGTAATATTTAATTGAACTTGCTCACATTAGTGAAATGCCGTATTTTCGCACTCCTTCGCGGACGAAACTATACTACCGTGAATTCTTCTACAACTTTTTTTTCTACTTCATAAGGAGTCTTTGGTATGACAACTCAAGAATTTTTAGAGCGTTTGGATGCTATTGTGAACGAACGCCACATGCTTCAACATCCCTTTTATATTATGTGGAATGAAGGCAAGCTCTCGATCGATATGTTGCGCGAATATGCCCATGAATACTACCTTCAAGTGCACAACTTCCCGACGTATGTCAGTGCTACCCATGCTAATTGTGATGATTTTGAAGTACGCCAGATGCTCCTCGAAAATTTAATTGAAGAAGAGCACGGTCCGAATAATCACCCTGAATTGTGGAGAAGATTCTGCGATTCGCTCGGCGTGAAACGCACCGAAATCGTGGACCGTAAATATTTGCCCCACACGAAAGAATCCGTCAGAATTTTGAAAGAGCTCTCCGCTCGCGCTAATCCTGCCGAAGGAATTGCCGCTCTCTATGCGTATGAGTCACAAATTCCGGAAGTAAGCACGACGAAAATTGAAGGATTAAAAAAACATTACAACCTCGATACCAAAGATGCTCTCGAATTTTTTGAAGTACACGAGCACGCTGATGAAATTCACCGCACGGTGACCCGCGAAGCACTCGCAAAAATGTGCCAGACCGACAGCCAAAAAGAAGCAGCTCTCGATGCGGCCCGCGAAGCTGCCGACGCGCTCAATCTCCTGCTCGACGGTGTGTATGAAAATTACTGTTCACGCCATTTAGCGACAGCGTAAGAAATTAGACAATTAAAAAGCCGCTTGAGAATCTCTCTCAAGCGGCTTTTTTCGTTACATCGGGAACGTATGAGAATAGATCAACTCATTAGTTTATCGTGATTCTCCAATACCGAAAGATTTGCATAAAACACATCCCACAGGAAGATTTCCGTGCTGCCGATTTCATTCATCGGGCTGCCGCTTGAGAGCTCTTTTGCCTGCTCGACCGATTCGGCAAGGACGAGTGTGAGTCCGCCGGGCTTGTCTTCGAATCCTCCACCTCCACAACCGACTAAATTGCCACCGGCTTGTAATGCACGCAGCCATTCCATCAGACGTGGAATACGTGCTTGAAATTCCTCGGGCTTAAATGTTTCATCCGGCTCGTGTGACCGCCAGATAAGGGCATAGACTTCTTTCATGATTCTAGTAGTAATTGAACAATAACAACTTATGTAAAATTACAACTTCATTCAATTCTACACAAGTCTACTATTCAAATTGTGAGTTTTTGGGGTGCTGGTGCTTTGTCGTGTGTTGTTTTGCCTGATTGTGTGTCATTCAGAAAACGATAATAAATTGTGCCTGCCGTTGCTGCGACGTATGTAAAAAATGTGTGTTATTGCCGGCAGAATTATTGCAATATTCCGTCATAATTTATTATAATTTATTGTATTTATTACTAGTTTTCGGGAGAAATATGAAAACAATTACCAAGCAATTGTGGCTTGCTGTGCTTTTATTTGCAGCAAGCTTCCAGATAACCGCAGCACAAACCCTCGACCCGCAGCCACCCCGCAACCTTTCCGCACAAGTTACTACCAGTCCCAACGGCGGCACAATACTTCTCAAATGGCAGTCTGCCGGCATCAAGCCGGACGGATTTAATGTGTACTCTGCTTTTAATGATGTGCAAGGTACTCCTATGTACAGAATTTCTGGTAGTATATTATCTCAAAATAATGATTCTTTAGGGTGGTATTTCTATTCCATTCCAGTATACACCACCGGTATCTATTCTATGTATGTGACGGCGTTTGGCAATATGAAAGAAAGCGGTCCGAGCAATGTGGTGAATGTGAGCTACAGGGCTGATAATACACCATCGGCAGCATTTCAATTTCAATCTGCAGGGTCATGGCTTGCAGCAAAAAATGTACCCTATAGCTATGATGCGAATGTGCAGATGCGGACAAGTACCACATCGCTGATCAATGTGCCCGAAGATGGCCAAAGCGTCAAATACTCGTTAGAAAAAGCCCCCGCAGGCATGACCATCGACGCTCAGACCGGTCAGCTTACATGGACGCCGACAGCGACAGGCGAATATTTTGTGTATGTTGTAGCGACAGTACAATTCCAGGGTGCGCAAGCCAGATTATCACAATCGCTTCAAATCAGTGTGCGTAATTGCGCTCAGGTGACCACGCTTGCAGGATTTGTCAATGACGAAAACGGTGTGGCAATCGAAAAAGGGTATGTGATGATTATGAGTTCGAAATCATCCGACTCGCTCAATCGTAATCAGGTGTACACTGCCGAAATCCGCGGAGGTTCTTATGGAATTACCGTTGATGAAGGCACGTTCTACCTACAGGCAGGCGGCGGTGACTTTGATGCTGAATGGTATCAGGACTCCCCGATACGAGAAAAAGCAATGCCGGTCACCCTTGTCTGCGGAGATACCGTCATGGCAAATTTTGTCGTCAGTCGTCATCCTGCGCCGAAGCTGTACACTGTTCGCGGTATGGTCACCGATAAAGTCACCGGTGAGCCGATATCGTCTGCGATGATTGAATTTTCTAATCCCAAAGGTACCCGCATCAATACCACACAAATCACCGCAACTACCGATGCCAAAGGTGCATATACCGTTCAGCTGCCGGGCGACCAGCTCTTTGTAGCCCGTTGTACGGTGGGCGTTTTCGACCCGACAACCGGAATTATGTCCTACCCCTATTTGCCACAATACTTTCGGGAAGTCTCTCTTCTGACTGAAGCTATGCTCATTAATCCTGTGAGCTCAATTGCCGGTAATATCAGTTTCCGTTTAGTTCGCAAGCCTGACGCTCAATTCAAGGGAAATATCCGTGGTACGCTCGTAGCAAGTGACGGTCATATACTCGCCGGTAAAGTCATGGCATTCCCGATTAAAGACACCCGGAACGAAGTCCTGACGACTGATGTCCTCATTGATGGTACGTATTCGTTTACCAATGTAGCCACCGGAAATTATGTATTATTTGCAGTGGCTACGCAAGAAGCATACGTTCCCGGTTTTTATCGGGCCGGTCGCACTGCTACACTCTCATGGGGCGAGGCAACGGTCATAAGCGTCGGTATGCAAGCAGATTCACCAACCTACACCATCACGCTCGACCCACTGAGCGCAATCAAGGGTAAAGGACGTATCCGCGGTACTATCGGCAAAGGCAAAGGAATTGTCAAGGGAGAAACTCCTCTCGCTGCTGACCCACTCTCCGGGGCAATGGTCTATGCAATCGATGCAAATGGCAAAGTCTGCGCGTATTCCTGGAGCGACGGCAATGGTGCCTTCGAAACAAGTGAATTACTCAAAGGAAAATACACACTTGTGGCTTCAAAAATCGGCTATAAAGAATATACAGCCGAGGTAGAAATCGCGGATGAAGATATAACGACCGAGACGAATGTAGAACTCAGCACAGCAGACCCGAGCGGGGTAGAAGAAAACACCTTCGTGAATTCGGCAGTAGTTTTCCCGAATCCTGCAACCGAAAATATAAGTGTAGAATTTACGGGTGAAGGCGCAACCACTGTACAACTGTTGAATCCTCTTGGCGGTGAAGTACTCTCGGGTACGATTACTTCAACCGGGCTTACACGCTACACATTTTCAAGCGTCGGCTTATCGTCGGGAAGGTATTTTGTAAAAATCAGTTCAGGTAATCATGTGTCGGTTCTTCCTGTCTCGATTATTAAGTAAAGCGAATTTCGGATTCCCCTTTCCCTTACCAGAAACGCCTGAGAGAGCAATCTTTCAGGCGTTTTTATTTCTATGGGATTTCAAAAATTTGAGTTATTTTGCAGAAAAAAATAAATATAAAAATAGCGAAGTGCGTTTGTCCTCAATCGGAGAAAAGATATGGAATCGAAATTCACTATAATTACCGGTAGTCTTGTCGGAAGCTTTCTGCTGCTGTGCCTGATAAGTGCATTGTGGTCACGCTACAAGGTAGGTCGCTCGCTTCGCCGTCTGCGCGCCCGTGAATTCGGCAAATCGGGCGGTAAAGTATTCCATGCAGCTTCGATTACCTCGCTTCCGCCGATTGTCCAAAAGTATTTTTCGAATGTCTTGCGCGAAGGTCAGCGATATGTCGATTTCGTGAAAATGAAGCAGGAAGCAGACTTTCGGACGGCGATTGACGGTGATTGGTCGCATCTGACGGCAAGTGCGTGGTATGGCACGTACGAACCCGGCATGGTCTGGAAAGCACGCTTCGGGTCTTCCCTTTTGCCATACAAAACAGCATCTCTCGAATTTATTCATGGAAAAGGTCATGGCCGCGTGCGTCTTTTGGGGACAATTACGCTGTTGGAGCCAAGTGGCTTTGAGGCCGATATTACACTCCTTTCCCGGTATCTGATGGAAGCGGTATGGTTTCCGACGGCATTATTGCCGAGCAAGCATGTAGAATGGTCGTCTATCAGTGAATTCGAAGCCAAAGCGACGATTCATTATCAGGGCCTGAGAGCATCGGCGAATTTTTCGTTCTCACCCGACGGCAAAATCGATCATATCGTCACCCATGACAAGTTTCGGGATTTTAAAGGGTCATTTGAAAAAGAACAGTTTACTCTTTACTGTCGGAATTATCAGGAATACCAAGGGATTACAATCCCGTCTGAAGTTGAGTTTGTGTGGAATTTACCGAGCAAAGATTTCTCGTACGGGAAATTCCGTGTTGTGAGTCCACGCTTTGAATTTTGATATTTACCATACTTGTTATGCCTTTTTTATTTACTCGTTCATCCTCTGTGCTTATTTGTTCTGCGCTGCTAGTATCATCTGTATTCTATGAGGCCTGCAGAACCGCGCCCGACCCGCCTCCACCGCCACCTGTTGCGGAAACTCCTTCCATCGTGCGGGAAATTACCGAAAACTACGGCAGTACACCTGCCAAATACCTCCATGTGGAATTCGCCTCTGTCGCCGATACCCTCATAGCGCGCGGTATTGATACTGCATTTCTCATGAAAATGCTCAATGAACCGCGGTTGAAATTTGAGGAAAATCTCGTCAAGATTAATGTCACCGGCCCGATAAAAAAAGCTGATTATTCCTCGCATTACAACAAGCAGTCGGTGAAGAAATGCAAGGAATTTATTGCCAATAATCTTCCAATCCTCGAGGCAGCCGAACAGAAATTTCTCGTGCCGAAAGAAGCAATTGTCGCCATCATGTGGGTCGAGACAAAATTCGGGACGGTGCTCGGCAAGAATTATGTGCCCTCGACATTCTTCAGTGTGGCGCTCGCCGGTACACCGGAGAACATCGAGAAAAATATTGAAGCAATGCGTGCAGCCCGCGCGCCGGGTGATACCGCCGATGTTCGGGCGCTTGAGAAAAAAATCGAAGAGCGCGCACGAAAGAAATCCAACTGGGCAATCGGCGAACTCCTCGCACTTGACACCCTCCAGAAGAGATCGCCAATCTCGGCTCTCGAATTGTACGGCTCCTCTGCCGGCGCGTTCGGGATGTCCCAATTTCTCCCCTCAAGCTATGTGCGCTGGTC
>JBPOHH010000482.1:0-3029 GCA_052035765.1 Bacteroidota bacterium | reverse complement strand
TGGTACCGGTCATTCTGCCAACTTCGCCTGTGCTGTACGGCGGGAAATTATAATGAAGCATGAATCGACGGAAGTACGTCGGGAGCATGCCGTCGATAATTTGTTCATCGTCTTTCGTGCCAAGCGTAACGGTGGTCAAGCTTTGTGTTTCACCGCGGGTGAAGAGTGCCGAACCGTGTGTACGGGGCAGAACGCCGACTTCGACCGTGATTGGGCGAACGTCGGTTGTTTTGCGACCGTCAAGACGGAGGTTTTCATCTAAAATCATGCGGCGCATTTCGGCTTTTTCGATTTTACCGACAATTTTCGCGAGCGTTTTATTCCGCGCTGCGATTTCATCGGCTGCTTCGAGTGGCATTTGCTCGTTGATCGTCGTAAGTACCTTTTCGGTGATTTCCTTGCGGAACGCCGAGCGGAATTCTTTGGATGACATCGTGCGGATTTGCGCATGAACATCGTCACGGATGAGTGCATTTACCGCTTCGACGAGTGCTTCATCGAGAGTCGGCTCGACGAATTCAACAGCCGGCTTACCGGCAAGAGCGACGAGCTCACGTTGCATGGTGTTGAATTGTTTGATATTTGCGTGAGCAAATTCAATTGCAGCCACAAAATCTTCTTCGGAAATTTCCTTCGAAGCGCCTTCAACCATCAAAATTGCATCGTCCGTACCGGCGACGATCATTTCAAGGTCAGATTCTTCGAGCTGTTTGTACGTAGGATTGAGGATGAATTCACCGTTGACGCGACCGACACTTACCTCAGAGAACGGTCCGCCGAACGGTAAGCCGGAAAGCATGATTGCTGCCGATGCGCCCACTGCTGCGAGTGTATCCGAGTCGTGTTCTTGGTCTGCCGAGAACACCGTCGCTACGATTTGTGTTTCGTGGCGCCATGTTTTGGGGAATAACGGGCGAGCCGGACGGTCGATTAATCGAGCCGAAATGACTTCTTTGTCCGAGGGCTTGCCCTCACGTTTGAAAAATCCACCGGGTATTTTACCGGCAGAAGCTGTTTTTTCGCGATATTCCACGGTTAATGGAAGAAAATCTAAATCGCGTTTTTCGCTTGAAGCGCAGACGGTGACGAGAACCATGGTGTCCGCATAGCGAACCATGACCGCACCTTGTGCGAGTTTAGCAAAGCGCCCTGTCTCGAGGGAATATTCTTTGCCGTTAATTTGGAGAGATACTGTGTGCATAAAGAGCCACCTATAAAAAATAAAACAAAATGTGGCGAGCAGTGGCGCGGAGAGCTGAAGGGGGAACTCGTCAGTCATTCTGAGCGGAGGAGTACATCACAATTTGGGGTGTAATCCTGCACTCAGACGACGATTAGCAACCGAAAAAGCGGTGCGCCGAAACTCTCGCCGTAGAGAGAAATTTGATTCCACAAAAAAGCGCAGAACGTGAGCACACGACTGCGCAAAAACAAGAACGGCGCGAACTAACGCGCCGAACCTTAACGATATTATTTACGAATTGAAAGTGCTGCAATGATAGCACGATAGCGGGTAATGTCTCTATCAAAAAGATAGTTGAGATGTTTACGGCGTTTGCTTACCATTTTCATGAGACCGCGACGAGTATGATGGTCTTTCTTGTTGAGCTCTAAGTGAGCTGAAAGCGCCGCGATATTTTCTGTCAATAACGCGATTTGGGCTTCTGAATTCCCTGTGTTTTCTGCAGTACCACCGTATTTTGTGATTAGCTCTGCTTTACGTTCTTTAGTTAGCATTAAAAAAACTCCGATTGAACAAAAATGAATGTGCAAAAATAGGGAAAAATTTGGAAATAAAGCTCTGTAAAATGTAGATGAAGCGAAATTAATGAAAATTAGACGTGTTCGAGCGTTTCTATGAGCTCAAAACATATATTTCTATCCTCGACAATTTGCGATAAAAACAAATCGACGCTGTCAAATTTCCGTTCATCACGAATAAACTTGATAAAATTAACCTGCACCGTAAGCTCATATAAATTCATATCCATCGACAGATAATGTACCTCGAGCGTGGGCACGAGGTCATCGGTAAAGGTAGGTCTGAGACCAACATTTGCCATACCGTAATAGAGCTGTCCATCGATAACCGACGACACAAAATACACGCCGTTCTTCGGTAATAATTTATGCATGTTTTTAGACTTGACATTCGCCGTCGGAATACCGAGCGTGTGTCCACGCCGGTGACCTTCGATCACAACTCCTTCTACAATATACTGATAGCCAAGCATGGCATTGGCATGTTCTAAATTGCCCGCCAAGAGTGCATGACGAATTTTTGTGCTGCTCACCGCCTCGTCACCCACACGAAAGGCAGGAATAATTTCCACATCAAAGCCGCATTCTGCCCCCAAAGTGTGGAGTAATTTTTCATCTCCCTCGCGGTCTTTGCCGAAAGAATGATCGTAGCCGACGAGGATTTTGCGGAGTCCGATGTCCTTTACGAGCACCGTTCGCACGAAATCTTCAGAAGAAATTTGAGAATACGCGGTCGAGAAGGGAACAACGATGACGTCCGAAACTCCCGCTTTTTCAAGTAATTGTAAGCGTTCTTCGATAGAGGAGAGCAATTGTATCGGTTCACGTCCCGGCTTTTGAAGTACAATCTGCGGATGCGGCTCAAACGTCACGACCACCGAGCGTGCGCCTGTTTCTTTAGCAGACTCAACTAAACGATGGAAAATCTGCCGGTGACCGGCATGCACACCGTCGAAGGTGCCGACAGTAACAACAGAATTTGTATCAAAGGGAATAAATCGTGAATCAGAGTAAATATTCATAGCGTTTCCAGAAGGAAGTTTGAAAGTTTTACAAAATTACGGAAAAGGGTTCATGGGAAGGTGGTAATTCCTCACGTTCGCTAAATTTTATCGGTTACCGCAGCGTTTATACCTTGTACCTGCTCCATAATTTCCTGCACCGTCACCGCTTTCTCCACCCGAAATTCACCAATCGCCGTGCGTCGGAGGGCGGCGAGATACCCGCCACAGCCGAGAAGCGCGCCGATGTCGCGGGCGAGTGAACGT
>JBPOHH010000635.1:0-6509 GCA_052035765.1 Bacteroidota bacterium | reverse complement strand
AATGCAGACAGACGAAAAAACACCGACAGAGAAGACAAATTCACCCACAACATCGAAAAAACACCGAACTCTATTGCTCACCTCATCAATCTACACATAAAAAAAGCGTCAGGAAGTAAATTCCTGACGCTCCGGTTGGTTGACCTTACCTATCTCCCTTCGCTATATTTCCTTGATTAACTTCTCGACAATGTCCGACGGCGATACATTATCTGCCTCGGCATTGAAATTTGCGACGATTCTGTGGCGTAATACCGATGCCGCAATCGCACGAACATCCTCGATTTCAGGTGAGAATCTACCCTGAATCGCTGCCCGCGTCTTGGCACCCAAAATCAAATACTGCGACGCTCTCGGTCCTGCCCCGTAATTCAAAAAGTCTTTGACAATCTTACTGTTATTATTCTGCGGACGCGTCGCACGGACGAGCTTCACCGCATACTGAATCACATTATCCGCCACCGGCACGCGGCGTACTAAGTCCTGAAATCCTATAATCTCCGCCGCATTCATCGCAGATTGTACATTCGGCTTGTAATCAGTCGTCGTCGCCTTGACGATGCTGATTTCCTCTTCAGTCGATGGATAATCAAGCCACAAATTAAACATAAACCGGTCAAGCTGTGCCTCGGGCAAGGGATACGTGCCCTCTTGCTCAATCGGATTCTGCGTCGCAAGCACGAAAAACGGTTCGTCGAGGCGATAGGTCGTGCCCGCAGCCGTCACCGAATGCTCCTGCATCGCTTCAAGCAAGGCGGCCTGCGTTTTGGGCGGCGTACGGTTAATTTCATCGGCAAGCACGATATTGGCAAATATCGGACCCTTCACGAAGCGGAATTGCTTGTGTCCGGTGGACATATTATCTTCAATTATTTCAGTGCCGGTAATATCACTCGGCATCAGGTCGGGGGTGAATTGCACGCGGCTAAAGCTCAGGTCTAATGCCTGCGCCACGGTGCGAACGAGGAGCGTTTTGGCGAGTCCGGGCACTCCCACCAAGAGGCAGTGTCCACGGGCGAAAAGTGAGATAAGGAGTTGGTCGATAATGTCATTCTGACCGATAATTACTTTTGCGATTTCCGAGCGCACCCGACCGACTGAACGGGCGAGGTGCTCTATCTGCTGAACGTCTGTTTGTGTTGCCATAGTGTAAAATTAACCAATAATTGGCGTTTGATAACAATTGTAGTAGAAAAATTGGGTTCGGTCGCTTGTATCTCAAACCCTTCGCTTGCGGTTAAAACTGACAACGTAAGAAATTCGGCATTTGCTTGATGCGTATAGGCAAGCTCAGCATGACTAGTGAGTTACGTCACACTGAGCTTGTCGAAGTGTTCAATTACTTACCTTTTTTTCATAAGTTGACAGCATTGCGTTCACAGTCACCAAGCCGTCCGAAGAAATGAGCGCGCCGCTATGACGTACGTTTGGAAAAATGATTGAGCGAGTCTAAAAACAATTACGCACTCAGGGAAATCACTTCTACCGGTCCGAATCGTGCGAGCTCCTGCGTGAGATAGTCGGCCTCACCCGAGGCGGCGATAGTCATGGAGTCGGCATCAAAGTAGCGCTGCTGAATTGGGAATAAATCCTCATGGTTCATGCTGGTAATACTGTTGAAGTAATTTGTGTAGTAGTCTTTTGGAAAATTATATAATTCAATAGTTTGCAGTAATTGTGATACATCATGCGGCGTCTCCAGATCCCGCACAAACGAGCCGAGCAGATATTGCTTCGCCGTTTGAAATTCCTCCGCCGATACCGGTTCATGGCGCATTCGATTGATTTCTTCGAGAATAATCTCTACCGAGTGTGCGGTGGAATCTTTGCCGACGCTTGAGGATGCCTGATGAGTGGTGGCGTGCTTGCGATTATCAAAATAACTTCTTGCGCCATAAGTATATCCGTGTTTTTCGCGCAGCAGTCCGTTGATGCGGGAAGTAAACATACCGCCGCAGATGCTATTGGCGAGATCGAGGGCAGGATAGTCGGGGTGCGTATGACTGATGGTATTACCGCCGATGACGAGCGTCGTCTGCAGGGCATCCTGCTTGTCGATGACGACGACCTTGCGGTGTGATGGAGCAAGTGTCGGAAACGATGCTGCTTCCTGCGGATGATAGTGCAGAGCGCCGAAATATTTTTCCAGGAGAGTCATCGCATCCTGCGCGCTGATATTACCGGCGACGATGAAGAATTGCTGCTGCGAATCTAAATGCTGCTTCCACGAACGGCAATCATCTGCCGTAAGGGTGGACAATGATGCCGTCGAGCCGTGTCTGCGATGTGAATACGGGTGTCCGGCGAAGATACGTTGGTTAAAAATTGTCGTCGCAAGATAGGATTGATCGGCGGAAATCTGTTGGATTTCGGCAATTGACTGCCGGCGCAGGCGATCGACTTCTTCGTCGGTGAACTGTGCATTGAGAATACAATCTGCCAGAATTTCGGTGGCCTGTTCGGTAAATTCCGAAAGCATGAGCACGCTCGTCTCGGTTGCATCCCAGCCGGCGGAGGAGGAAATCGACGCACCGAGCAGGTCGATGTCATCGGCTATCTGTGTGCCTGAGCGCCGAGCGGTACCGCGGGTGAGCATCCGTGCAGCGAAGCGGGCGAGTCCGTCGATGGGTTCGGAAACAGCGCCGTCTTTGACAGTCAGGGATATACTGACAAGCGGTTGGGTAAAGTCTTCTACCACATAGACCTTGATGCCGTTGGAGAGAGAGCGTTCGTAATACTGAGGGAATTGGAATTGAGGTGATGCCGTCGAGACCGGCATCACCGAGCGATCGAGTGTTGTCATAAAGTAATAATAAGCTGTAGATAGTAGTTGCCGTTTAGTATGCCCCGTTTTATTCGCCTTGCGTATAAAAAGTAAAGTCTTTGAGTACTGTTTTGAGGAAGAGCTCGGGATCGGTCACCTCTTTAACATCAAGCAACTCCTGCACTCTTGACGATAATGCCGCGAGCATCTCCATATTTCGCTCGCGGATACTTGTCGCGAGCAAGTCCTTGATAATCGCTGCATCTCTGTCGGATAAATGCGATGCCTGCGGATAGACCGGAGTGTAGGTCGCCTGAACGTCGTGTGAGGTCGTCACATCGGCAAGTCCGACCCTCGGCTTGAGTTTGATGACCGTTGTACCGGCGGCGAGGTCGCCTAAGCGCTGTCCTTTACCATTAACCAAATACACAACCATTGCTACGGCACCATAACAAAAAGTACCGCCTTCAATCAGTCGCAACAGCCAGCGCAGTAAGTAGCTTCCGAACGTTGGCTGAGTGCCGTCGAGCTTGACGACTTTGATTTTCATGACTTTCTTGCCGAAGCTCTGACCGTTGAAGAGTATTTCACAGAGTAAGTCGTAGAAAAAGAGCGGCAGAGCCAGAACCCAAAAGAGAGCAATGTTAAATGGAATAGTTTCTTTGAATCCGTCAATGATAATAAACCACGTAAATGCATAGGCCACAAAAATGAGTAAATCAATGAGGTATGCCAAAATTCGTTCGCCCAAGCTTGCTATTTCATAGTCAATTGCTACGTTTTGTGTGGTATCAATGCGCACATATTCCATAAATATCTCTAATTTTGCCGTGAAGTTGTTTTTACAGGAATTACAATGAGAATACAATCATGCGAGAAGCCGCTTTTGTGAAGCAAAATAAAGAAAAATGGGCGCTGTTTGAAGCATTGCTTGCCCGAAAAGGCGGCACCAACCCCGATCAATTAGCAGATTTGTTTGTGCAAATTACCGATGACCTGTCGTTTGCACGTACGTTTTATCCTAACAGCAAAACTACGAAATATCTTAATACTATCGCGGCTACGACACACCAACAAATCTACCGGAATAAAAAAGAAAGCCGCTCGCGTATTGTTAGTTTTTGGAAAACTGAACTCCCGTCCCTCTTCCGGCAGTCGCACTCTACCCTGTTGCTCTCGTTCTGCATATTTGTCTTGTCTATGGGGATTGGCGCTGTATCGACAGCCCATGATGAGACCTTTATCCGCCTTATTTTCGGTGACCAATACATCAATTCGACAATCGAAAGTATAGAGAAAGGCGATCCTATGGCGGTGTATAAAAAAGAAAATGAACTTAACATGTTCTTTAAAATCACGATAAATAATATCCGCGTGTCATTTTTGGCATTCATCGGCGGTGTGCTGCTTTCCTTCGGTACGGTGGCGGTGCTCTTTTCCAATGGTGTCATGATTGGTGCATTTCAGTATTTTTTTGTGACCAAGGGACTATTCTGGCAGTCATTTCTCGTGGTGTGGATCCACGGCACGCTGGAAGTTTCGGCAATTGTTATCGCAGGATGCGCCGGGCTCACCATCGGGAATGCGATATTATTTCCCGGTACATATTCCCGTGGACACAGCTTTACGCGGGGAGCCAAGCAGGGGCTCAAAATTGCCGTCGGGCTCGTACCGGTATTTATCATGGCGGGATTTCTGGAGTCGTTTGTCACCCGGTATACCGAAATGCCGGTCGTGTTGAGTGCCGGTATCATTCTCCTTTCGCTTACGTTCATACTTGGCTATTTTGTCTATTATCCAATCTATTTAGAAAGAAAAAACCATGGCAGCATCGCTACCGTTTGAGTTCCGCCGGGTGCGGGACTTTGGGCAAGCATTATCAGGGCTTATAGAGTTCTTGCGGGGTAACTGGAAAAACTTAGGCAAGTCTCTTGTTTTTATAGCAGGTCCATTGCTCCTGATATTCGGAGTGGCCGGTGGGAGTCTCTGGAATGAGATTTTTGCATTAGCACAGCAAAACTCAATGGAGGTATTTAACTTCACCGAAAACTTCCAGCTCACGATAGTTGCCGAAATACTCATACTCATGGTTGCATATTTTCTGACCGGTGCAACTGTCCTGGCTGTAACGAATGAGTATATCCTCATGTCTATGGGCGAGGAGATGGAGCATTTCACCGTATCGCTGCTGTGGGGGAAGATTAGTGCACGTATCGGGCAGCATATAGCTACTTTTATAGCTGTCAATGTACTGCTGGGTGGTGCGATAGTCGGTATTGCTGTCATTACGAGCTTGGCATCGCTTATCTTCAATTCGGACTTTATAATCTTAGCGGTCGGTGTCTTTGCCGGAGTATTGTTTGTGGTGTATTTCTTCATTGTGCTTTCACTGTTCCCGGCGATTAGAGTGATTGAAAACCAAGGTATTGTTGATGCAATTCGCCGGAGCTTTTTGCTCATGAAAAATTTCTTTTGGGCTTCTTTGGGGTTGTATTTTGTGGCGGCTCTTATTCAGTTGATCATAGAAGTTGTATTTACTATTCCGTTCTATGTATTACAGATTATTGCAGCAATCACTTCGTTGCCGGAGGTCGGGGGAGGTGTGGCTGACGGAACAGTAGAATTTGGTCCTGTCTTTAAAATCGCTTTTGCGATTGCCGGGGTGTTCTCGGTAGCTGCCGGGTTGCTGCTCAATACCATGACGGTCTCCGTGCATACATTGCAGTATTTCAATCTTGTCGAGCGCAAAGAGGGCGTGGGGATGATGGCAAAATTAGACCTGCTCGGCAGAGCAGATGAAGTGGCAGGTGATGATGAGCATCAAGAAGGATATTAATCCGGAAGCATAGTATGGCAAGCGATAGCGGGTGGTGCGTCGCTCGCAGTATGCCTCGGCTTGTGAACTGTATTCAATTTCCACTTGTACGACAAATAACTTGGCGCAAAAAGAACTTTGTGTGTATTTTTGCCGCATGTTTTAGATGAATGTTTTTTATTCTACTTTCGGAGGAATTATGAAGCAAAGTATGCACTACGGCAGTTTGGTAATTTCCGTGCTCATTGGTACGGCGTTAGTCATTGGATTGACTACAATTAGCGGCAACGCGTTCGGCGCGTCGCCCTTCCCGATTATGGCTATGCTGTCGGGTTTTTTGGCGACAGGAATTCTTGCCGGGATCATTTCAAAAGACAATACCATCCTAGAGCCGGGAATTGCAGCGATTGTTGTAAGTATCATTGCTGCTATTGCCTTGCCGAATCTTCACCTGAAAGGACTTGCAGACCTGCAGCCGGCGAGCTTTTGGCTCGTGCTTGCCAATGGCGTCATCATGACGTTTATGGGTGCATGGGCGGGCGAACAAATCCAGGGCGACCACAGCGAAAAAGCCGATACCACAACTATTGAATGGGGATGGATTATCGGCGGCGCGGTGATTGGCGTCACGCTCAGTATGCTGCTCGCGAGCTCGGTCGTCGTGCTCATGGGCGGTGGATTCAAACTCACGTATCATCTTGTCGCATTTGTCGTTGGCTTGCTATTTGTCGGATTCCTCGTCGGCTGGCGCTCTCCGGGAATTACCATCCGTGAGGCAGCGTTTGCGGGATTTCTAACGGTGATTATCGACCTCGATGCGATCATGCTCACGCTCGGACTCGAAAATGAAGAGCTCTCCGGACTGCTGATGTATGGTGCGGTGATTGGAATTATTGTTTCATTAATCGGCGGCTTCATCGGCGAGAAAAT
>JBPOHH010000799.1:0-15157 GCA_052035765.1 Bacteroidota bacterium | reverse complement strand
TCAAAGTAGGCAGCGAAACAACTACCCGCTTGGTACAGATCGTAAAATAATCACCTTCGAGTGATAGCAAATCGCAGCCGCCCTTTGGAAGTCAATTCCAAAGGGCGGTTGGCGTTTGTGGGGGAGGGGGCATCGTACTGCAAGATAGATATTCCCTTCTCTCCCGTCGGGAAATACGTATGTAACGACATGATTAATGAGAATAGGTATGATTATTGAGGAAAAGTTATTGAAAAAAGTCCATTCGATATATTTACGAACGATGGTAGATTCAAAACCATATATAATTACATTTTGCAGTGGTAAGAGTGGTGTTGGTAAAAGTATTTTAGCCGCAAATATTGCCTCAAAGCTAGCTGAAAACAGAATACATACCCTTCTCTGTGATGCACATCATTCCTCCCCTACCCTCCATCGGTTAATTGGAGTGGAACCCCTCTATTTTTGGGAAGATCTTATTGATAAACACTTCCCTTTGCACATGATTACACATGAAGTAGCACCTCATCTTACATTACTTGCAAGTAATTCATCACCAACCAAGATAGTCACGTCTGATGAATTCAAGGCTTCTTTGAATACTATTATTACGAATATTGATACCGAATGTATTATTTTTGATTGTAATTCCGGGGCAAGCAGTGAAATAATTGATTGTTGTGCAATTTCGGATGTAATTTTTGTGGTTCTCACAGATGAACCGAGTTCTGTCATTGATGCTTATGGATTGATAAAAATCATCCAAACAAAAGTATATCAAAGTCACATTTGTCTCATCATTAATAATGTAATTGATCATGAGGACGCTGATGATACGACAAAGAAACTAAATATGGCAACAACTCATTTCCTGTCTTCTGAATTTGAATCATTAGGCTTTATTCCCTATGATCGTGCTGTACGGTCGTCCATTATTCAACAACAACTGCTTTGCAGCTATTCCCCAGATTCCGGTGCTGCACTCGCCTTGCACGAACTATCATCGCTGGTTCACGAAATGGTAGTCGGGAAGCTGTCGGCATTGCAGAGTACTTCATCGCTTTGATACAATACTACTTATGGCAAAGAAATCCGGTTCGAAAGAAAAAGATAAGAATAAAGAAAAAAACAAAGAGAAATATTACAGTGATTACCCAATCAAATCTCTCTTTCAGGTAGCAATGCTTGCGGCGTCAATTTCTTTTATCTTGTTTTACCTCCGTAATAACGGCGCGGTGGATGCACTGTTCAAATCATTCCTAGTATTTATAGCATTTTCCGTCGCTGGTGCATTGATTATTATTGTTGTTTTTTCAATACTTGGATCTATTAAGCAGCAGGAGTATGAACAAATGATCGCACAAAAAAATTTAGAAAAAGCAGAATCAGATGCTGCATCTGCCACTTCTATGCTGCCTACTTCGATCAACGATCCTTTAAAACTCTAAGCACATTATATACATTACAATTATGCTGTACCGATCTCAACAACAGCTACCCGAAAAGGAATTACAGGATCTCTGGCAGGAGTATATCCGAACGCAAAGCGTTGCTGCAAGACATAAGCTGACATTGCATTATCTCTGGCTCGTGCAATACGCTTTGAGTGGAATGGCATTACCCGGTCATTCTATTCTTGACGAGAATGATTTTCTTCATATCGGGATAATCGGCCTCTATGATGCATTTGAACGATTCGAGCCTGAACGCGGGCTCAAGTTTGATACTTTCGCCTTACCGCGTATACGAGGTACTATACTCGACGAAATGCGAAGACTTGATTGGCTAAGTCGTACAGCAAGAAAAAAAGTACACGACTATTTGGAAGTAGCAGATAAGCTGAGAAGTACCGAAGGCAGAGAAGTGTCCTCTGAAGAAATTCGCCAAAAACTCAATGTAACGCAGGAAGAATACGAGTCTTACCTCGCAGCTGCAGCTGCTGCACTGTCGTCATTGTCCTTGCAAAACAGTAAAAATCTGCGGTCTGACGATGAAGATAATGATATCATACAGGAGATTGCCGACCCGGAATGGAATAATATCCTTCAGAATCTGGCCGATGAAGAGCAAACAGAATTCATCACAAACTATTTACAAAAATTGCCGGAACGAAAAAGACTCGTCATGATGATGTATTACTTCGAAGAGCTGACATTCAAAGAAATCGGTCAAGTTCTCAATGTCACTGAAAGTAGAGTATGCCAGATTCATGGTCAAGTTGTGCATCATTTACGACTCAAAATGAAAGCGTTTACTAATGCTTAATCCCGTTATTCAAGAAAAGCTGGAATCTCTCAAACAGATACCCACCATGCCGGCTATCGCCTCAGCAGTACTTCAGACGATGGAAAATTCTGACGTAAACGGCGTCGTTCTCGCAAAACTCATCGAGCGTGATGCAGCATTAACAGCTCGCGTGCTTGCTGTTGCAAACTCCCCGTTCTACGGTTTTTCACGGAAAATATCGACCGTTGAACTTGCCATCGTCCTCCTTGGCCTCAGTACCATCAAAGAAATTATCATTAGTCTCATCCTGCAGGGAATATTTGCAAAAATTCAGAGCAGTATTCTTGATATTACCGTCTTTTGGCGCTATTCAGTGTTCTGTGGTTCGGCTTCTCGCTTTTTTGCACGAAAGCTTGGCTATAGAGTAGCCGGCGAAGCATTCGTAGCCGGCCTGATGCATGATATCGGAATTCTCATTGAAGCGCAATACCTGACGAAAGAGTTTGTAGCTGTTCAACAGTTGATTATCAATGATAAATTGTCATTTACAGAAGCTGAACAACATGTCCTTGGGTGCACTCATTGCGATATTGGAGCGTGGTTTGCCGAAAAATGGCAGCTCCCTGCACAATTGATTGAATCGCTCTTCTATCATCATAGCTCTGAGCTTACAGAAAAAGAAACACTTTCGCATTTTAATGATGGCAAACCAATGCAAGAAAGTGTCTATTATTTACAGCAACAAATCGATCAGCCGCTCACGGCGCTTGTGGGTCTCTCCGAACTTTTCGCAGCAGAACTTGGCTTCAAGCAATGGTCAGGTGAATCGGAACATGCTTCACCGCTGTATTTGCCGACACCATTGGTCGAACACCTGACTTCCCTACAGTTTGACACTTCCTCTGGCACGTTACAAGATCTGTTGATGGACGAGTTTGGTGCTGCAATCGAATTCACGCGTATCTGACATACAAAGGGCAATACCACTTTAGAAGAGCAATACCCAGGTTTTCACCAACCAACTGCGTATGCATCCTTCCCTTGATACGACAAGAAACCGACTTCCCTTCCGGAATTACAATCCGGGCAACAAAGAATTGTACCAATCTATACAGTAGTAAACATAAAAAAAGCCGTCTTGTGACCAAGACGGCTTTGCTGAAGTATAGGTAACCTCTTAAATTGCGCTTGCTCCGTCTACTTTGAGCTGGAACGTCAGCTTGAGTTCGCTAGTCATCGAAGTGATTGTACCGGTTGTACCATTTAAGGTATAGGTAGCATAGACACAGAACTTAGGGCGGCTTTTGATCTGATTGACAGCAGCATTAAGTGCAGCGTCCGTTACGTTGATTGTCTGTGGACCTGACATGAGAAGTGCCACAGATACATTTGAGAATGAACCTAATAAATATTCTGTATTGTCCCCGTATGATGGGTCGAACTTCAGTTTATATTCGATTTTTTCATATTTAGCAACCGTCGCTGCAGGCGTACCTTCGTAAGTCGTAACCTGAAATTTCAGATCTGAAATCGAAGCAGACTTCACTTTATCTTTATTGTCATTAAATTTTGAATTTGATGTCAAATCCGTACACTCCGGAGTAGCAGCATGAGGCATAGTTGCATTCGTTACCGCAGGATTGAACGTAACCGTAATCGGTACGTTAATCTCAGTCAAACTATTAAGCTTGTCACAACCAATCGAGAGAAAACTGAAGGCGCAAATGCCCATCAAAACAACGCGAGTAACCATGTGTTTCATACGATATTCCTTAAAAAAAATAAATAAAATAAATTGAGAAGCAATTTGGGTGCAAACTAATAAAAAATGAACTAAATAGCAAATTTCACACTATAAATTATACCGGTAAATTATAAATCTAGGAAGTCATCCGAAGTGATAGATTCAAAGACTATTATTGTATCACACTTAATCTTCACTGAAAGTAATTTCTATCTTCCTGTATTTCCAACGGTCTGCCTCGTTTATTTCTTTCCCTGTGAGGTCCGTCTCTCCTTTCCATTGGATGTCCTTCATTCGTATACCCATTGACTTCAACAAAGAACCGGCAGTGCGGGCACGCTTTTGTGATAATGTAATATTACTTTCATCTGTTCCGATATCGTCGGTGTATCCGACCACTCGGGCCGATGTAAACGATGGATGCGCTTTCAGGTGATTCTTGATAATTGTCTCATTTCTATCGGAGATAGTATTTTCACCACTCGCGAAATACAATTGGAGAGTAGCAGCCGTATCTTGCCGTATTTCCTGTATAAACTGCTGTAGATTTACTTTTTGTGGCCGGACATCCTTCGGAAGGCATACAAAGTAAATTCCTTCTAACTGATTCATCGAATCTGCCGAAACGATGCAGGCCGTATCACCGGCTGCATTTATAGTGATCGAGAGTTCATCTGCAAAGGTATTAATCGTCAGCCCAAGATTTTTAGGCTGAGACCAACGCGCCCAGGTATCATCGAGGCGTTTAGTGACATAAATATCACTTTTACCGAATCCGCCCGGTCTCGACGATGCAAAATAGAGCGTTTTACCATCGAGAGCTAGAAAAGGCGATACCTCCATATATGGGGAATTAACCGTCGGACCGAGCGTATGGGGCTCCGACCAACTTCCACTTTTATCCTTCAGTGAAATATAGAGATCAAGCTCACCGAGACAATCTTTCTGAGAAATTCCAAACAGCAGTACTTTGGCGTCAGAGCTCAGACTGGCGTAGAAAAAACCGGAATTGTTATAGAAACCAGGTATTTGAATTGGAACAGGTGTGCTCCAAGATGTTCCATCCCAAGTAGTTATCGAGAACCCCGACATCTTCTCCCCGCCTTGCGTTTCCGGGTACACTCCGCCGACGAGTGCGGAGTTGCCATCCGGCGAGATTGAAAACAGTACATCACATCCACGGGTATTAAGAGGTTGTCCGATATTAATTGGCTCACTCCAACTACCGTTGGGTAATCGATTTGCATACCATATATCATCGCAATCCCGAACAGAGGCTGTGTTATTTGGATGGAATTTTCGATCAAAATACAATCTGCTTCCATCAGGAGTGAGTACGGGCTGTATGGTAGGTCGGTATGAATTTATACTGTTGGGCAGACGTACTTTACATTGTATATCAGGTATATCGTCAGCCACTTTAGACGATGCAGGCATTGATTGTGATGAAAGAAAGACAGGATAGAAACAAAGAAAAAGAATAAAAACTATTTTCATACAATTCCAATAAATAAAACTAGTTACTAAATTTCGCCTTGAGCAGTGACCACGTAGAATTGAGTGAGTCGCTGACAGTAGGACTCGAATCCGACCACCGTACTATTGTCCAAAGACCTCCAGATTGTGAAGCTATCGTAAGCCGTATAAACCCACGTACCTGAGTCGGTACAGTCTGCACATCATGACTGACTTTAAGTACATACTCGGCTTGATAGACCGTTGAATCCGGAGTAGTCACTTCATAACGGTCGTCGGTGAGCTGCAGTACGGGTGCAGCATCTGTTGCGACTTTGTTGATCATAGACAGAAATGCCTGCCGCTCATTGGCTATACTCCAATGCAGGAACAAACTCGGGTACTGAGCATTGACACTCGCACTCGGCTCGAAAATGAACGTCTGCCGGGCACCTTTTGAAGTATCGGAGAAGCATTGAATGTAGTTCTCGGTATTCTTTTCCAGAAGTGCACTTTTGAAATTAGAAACTACAATCTGAGCCGACGTCGGAGGAGTAAATGATGATCGTACCGATGTCGGATTCTCCGGATCACGGGTCGAAAAAATGGAGCATCCAGTCAAAAACAAACAACAGAACGTAATGTATTTCATGTACTTTCTTCCGGAATATTCTCTAGATCTTGCGTGCCATAATCACAAGTCGTGGTGAAGTAGTGGGGTCGTATTCCTCTGCAAGGTAGGAGCCGTACACACCGTTTATCTCTAACGAAGCAGAAGAAAACAAGTCTTTAAAATCTTGCAATGTATAGAGCTTAACTCGCTCTTCGAAGTACTGCGCTTTCCCGTCGAACTCTATGGTAATCTTCTTTTCAACATACTTTCCATCAATTCGCCTCTCTTCAGTAATTGTCGCCTCGTAGAGTGTTTTGGTGCTATTGGCAATGAGATGAGACCGAACCCTGCTTTCATTTAGATAATCAAGAACGAACCACCCTCCCTGTCGTAGTGAACGGTAAACCTGTTGAAGTACCAAGAGATTCTCACTGTCATCTTCGAAGTACCCAAAACTGGTAAAAAAATTCACCACTGCATCATAGGGAGCATGTGGATATTCATCTCGCATATCACAGTGGATGAATTCGAGGGTATCAATCGTATTCTCACGTGTTGCTTTACGTATAAAATACTTCGAATAATCAATACCCGTCACTCGATATCCACTTTCGGCAAGAGACCGGGCGTGCCGACCGGTACCGCAGCAGAGATCCAACACTCTGCTCATCGCCGGCAGCAACGTTTTGGACCGAAACAGCTCGATTGCCCTTATGGCCTCTTCATCTGTTCGGTGGCTGTAAAGCTTTAGATACCAAGGACTTTCAAACCAATCTTCAAACCATTCTTTTCGTGTGTGTGGCATAGCTTACAGTAGGATTCTCCCCTCCATTGCTCTCGACAGGGTCGCTTCGTCGGCGAATTCCAAATCACTTCCAATCGGTACTCCGCGAGCAATCCTGCTCACTTTTATTCCAAGCGGCTTGAGTAGCTTTGACAGATACTGCGTCGTGACCTCTCCCTCGACATTCGGGTCGAGTGCGAGTATGACTTCCTCGACTTCCCCGTTGATTCTTGCGACTAATTCACGGATTTTCAGATCGTTGGGGCCAATGCCTTCAAGCGGATTCATTGCTCCATGGAGAACATGGTACATGCCTGAATATTCGCTCGTTTTTTCTACTGCAAGCACATCGTTCGGCTCTTCGACGACACAGATAATTTTTCGATTCCGCTTTTGAGATGAACATATCGGGCACGGGTTACTTTCTGTGAAATTGAAACACAGAGAGCAAAACCGTACATTCTTTTTCATACTCACGAGTGAATTCGAGAATTTATCCACGAATTCATTGGGCTGCTTAAGGAGATGATATGTGAGCCGTTGAGCGGTTTTTCGTCCGATGGAAGGCAACGACGAAAAAATTTCAACCACTGTTTCGATTGATTCTGATGTAAAATGCATGGAATTAGAGAGCAGTTAGAATTGGAAATAATCACAAAATTACTCATTGCAGCGGTAAAAATACAGTCCCACTCGAAAATATATCACTAATATATTTTGAGAAAACTCTGCGAAATGCTAAATTGCTTCGAAATTATGTGAACAAATGTACTAAATTCAAGAAGAGGTACTCCCATGGGAATTTTTGGTCGAATATCCGACATTTTCAAAGCAAATGTCAACGACACCCTAGACAAAGCAGAAGACCCGGAGAAAATGCTCAAGCAGATGGTCATCGAAATGGAAGAATCCGTTAATAGAACGACTCTTGCAGTCGCAAGTGCAATTGCAAATGAAAAAACACTCGAACGCAAGCTCACAAAAGCAAAAGCTGAGACAGCTGACTGGCAGCAAAAAGCCATGCAGGCACTCAATGCCAATCGAGAAGATTTGGCAAAAGCAGCTCTCCAAAAGAAAGCCGTCATCGAGCGGAATGTTCTCGATCTGGAGCCAATTTATCAAACAGCCAAAGCCACTTCCGATAAAATGCGCTCACAGCTCGACCAATTGAAAAACAAACTCGAAGAAGCACGCAGCAGACAAAGCACGCTCATTGCTCGCTCACAAGCTGCGAAGGCTCAAAAACAAATCGCACAGTCCTTTAGCGGTATCGGATCCGATGCGTTTAGTAAGTTTGATAAGTTTGAAGGAAAGATAGAAAAATTAGAAGGTGAAGCAGAGGCGTTTGAGCAGCTTGGAGGCACAAATACCCGCCTTGAAGATGAATTCAAGACCCTCTCATCAAGTGCAAGCGTGGATGATGAATTACTCAGACTCAAAGCAAGCATGGGTAAATTACCTCCACCGGCAATCGAATAATTTACTAACACTATCTTCTTAATAATATAAAAACTTACAAAAAAGGATTACCCTAATGGAAACACCTATCAATCTTATCAATGATACTCTCGAAAAGGTGACCGTCATTCTCGATACTGCTTTCCCGGATTATCTTACCTTTGAAAACTGTACGTTTACCATCGCCCGCGGCTCTACTCAGGTGATGATTATCATCCGACCGTTCAATGAGACAGATACCTGCATCGAATGTATCTCCAACGTCGTTATCGGAGCTAAAATTACAAACGACCTGATGCGGTTTCTCCTTCGGAAAAATGCAGAACTCCATTTCGGAGCGTTTGGATTGCTCTTTGATGATACGATTATCTTCTCTCACTCGATTGCCGGCGCAAATGTCGATATGAATGAGCTCGTTACGACCATTCACTCAGTGGCAATTATCGCCGATTATTACGATGATGAAATCGTCCGTATGGCAGGTGGCAAACGCGCAATTGATGTCGGCAATAGTGACTAACTCCCCTTCTGACGTTGACGTATTTTGACGGCTACTCTTCAGCTGATGAGTAGCCGTCTCTGTATCAGTGACATGCCCTGTACATTCAGCAGGGAATTTGCACAGTAACTTTAAATAATTCCATATAGTTATATATTCTTAGAGAGGCTTGAAATTATGCGAACTTTTACTCTTTGCTTCTTCTTTATTATTGCTGCTACAATCAGCTATGCTCAATTCCCGACGAAGGATGCTCTACAAGACAAAACAAAAGAGCATACCCTCGCCCCTCTCGTCAAAAAATATCAGCCATACGTTGATACCTATAAGTCAATTTCCAAACAAATCATCGATGCGTCCAAGAATGACAGTACCTGTTACAAACGCCTTGCCGACATGTGCGACACTTACGGTCACCGGCTCAGCGGAAGTGAAGGTCTTGAAAAAGCAATCGATTGGCTGATAGTGAATCTCGAAAAAGACGGATTCGATGTCTCGACCGAAAAAGTCATGGTACCGCATTGGGTGCGTGGTAATGAATCGGCTACACTCATCACTCCGCGTATGAAGAAACTGAGTATGCTCGGCTTAGGCGGCAGTATTGCTACACCTGCCGAAGGTATTACTGCAGAAGTACTCGTCGTTCGGAGCTTTGCCGAACTCACCAAGCATGCCAAAGCAGCACAAGGCAAGATCGTCGTCTTTAATGTGCCGTTTACGAACTACGGAGAAACAGTTCAGTATCGCGTCAACGGTTGCAATGAAGCATCCCGCGTTGGCGCTGTTGCCTCCCTCGTTCGCTCCGTTGGTCCTGTATCACTCAACACCCCACACACGGGCATGCTCCGCTACAATGACTCTCTCAAGCGGATCCCGCATGCAGCCATCACCCTCGAAGATGCCGAAATGCTCCAACGGATGCAGGCACGAGGTCAGAAAATTACGATAACTCTCAAAATGGAAGCCACTACTCTCCCAGATGCTCCCTCCCGCAATGTGATTGCAGAAATTAAAGGCACCGAAAAGCCGGAAGAAATTGTCGTCTTCGGCGGACATATCGACTCATGGGACGTCGGACAAGGCGCAATGGACGATGGCGGCGGCACCTTTACCTCCTGGGAAGCATTGAGAATTATCAAAAAATTGGGCTTAAAACCCAAGCGGACGATGCGGGTGGTGTTCTGGACGAATGAAGAAAACGGAGTCAAGGGTGGTTCGCAATACGCCCTGAACAGAGCAGAAACAATCCAAAATCATGTACTTGCAATTGAAAGTGACGCCGGTAATTTCAAGCCCGAAGGATTTGAAGTAAAAGGGAGCGACAGTACGAAAGCACTCGCAATGGCAATTGCTACACTTTTAAAACCACTCGGTGCTGACCATGTCGTCGATGACGGCGGAGGTGCCGATATTGGTGCAATTTTAGAAAAAGGGATTCCCGGAATGGAATTAATCGTCGAAAGTTCGAAGTATTTCTGGTATCATCACACCGAAGCCGACACCATGGACAAGCTCAATCCGAACGAACTTAATGAATGTGCAGCGGCTATGGCAATAATGACGTATATTGCCGCCGATTTACCGTTCCGATTCCCCCGTTGATTGAATGTCTAACTGATTTTTATAGAAGAGTTTCGAACGTCGATGCGTATTATTTCCGGGCAGTACAAGGGTAGAATTATTACGAAATCGGTGCCTCCGGGGGTGCGGCCGACGACTGATCAGGCACGGGAAACGATTTTTAATATCCTCGCCGGCTATGTCGATTGGCAAGAAGCACGAGTCCTGGATCTCTGTGCCGGCACCGGCGCATTGGGTTTTGAAGCTCTCAGCCGAGGTGCGATTCATTGCGATTTTGTCGAGCTCAGCAGGCGCACTGCGCAGCAGATAGATACGACAGCTAGGAGTTTGGGTGTAGAGCAGTCGGACTATGCCATCCATATATGCGACAGTGTGGAGTATCTACGGCGCTTGGAGAAACATCGACATTATTCTGTAGTCTTTACGGATCCTCCCTATCATAAAAAACTCCTGAATACACTCATTCGATTACTCGACGCCGGATCTGTGCTCGAGCACGACGGAATATTTATCGCCGAGCATGATATCACAGAAGTCGTCGTTGCGCCGGATAGGTTCTCGCACTTCTCGGCACGAAAATTCGGGGAAACAATGGTCGATTTTTATACAGTGGACAATGCGTAGGACAAAGGATGATACTAGACTTCTGCTTTATCCTAACTGTTTTTTTTTCATTATGTTAGTGTCTGTTTTTATGAACGTATAATGTTATATTTGCAGACACAATTTCCCATCAGAGATTTCGGCAGTACTTTCCGAGCGAAATCCTGACGATACAGTACAATTGCACATCAATTCTTTTATTACTATTCCATAGGAGATCTATGAAAAAATTATTCCTTTCTTTGTCAGCAGTCGGTATTGTGGCAATGACGCCGACCTTACAGGCACAAATACCGCGTACTCTTACCGTACAGGGCATGCTTGCTGACAGTCTCAGCAAACCGGTTACGGATGGAATTCACAGGATTACAATCCGTATCTACGACAGACAAACCGGCGGTAACCCACTTTATTTCGAAGAATTTACGACACCTGTTTTCAAGGGTCTATTCAATCTGACCCTCGGCTCTACCAAGCAATTACCGAAGTCATTGACTTTTGACAAACAGTATTTTCTTGGAATCTCCTATGACGGCAAGCAGGAAATGATGCGCATTCCCCTTTCATCCGTTCCATACGCCCTGATTGCTGAAAGCGTAGCAGATGGTGCAATTACCGGTTCAAAAATTGCCGACGGTGCTATCACATCCGATAAACTCTCTCCTGACCTCGTTCTCAGTCTCAAGGGTGGCGACAAAACACTTGCCAACACTTTTACACCTCCGGCTTTTGTCGGCGGTGGTAATAATAACGTTGCCTCGGGGAATTTTTCGACGGTTGGTGCAGGTTTACAAAATACTGCATCCGGCGGGTATTCCTCTATTATCGGCGGGAACTCCAATACAGCATCCGGGAATTACTCCACCCTCGGCGGCGGACAATCGAATACCTCCCAAGGTGCTCATTCTGCCCTTGTCGGTGGCAGTCATAATTCATCCGCAGCACAATATAGTGCCATAGGCGGTGGATACAGTAATTCGATTAATTCGAATTCAACAGCCGGTCTCATCTCCGGTGGATATGATAATACTATTGCGACAGGTTCGCAGTATGCAAGTATCGGTGGCGGACACTTAAACACTGCCTCAGCACAGTATGCGCATGTCAGTGGTGGACGTGTGAACACCGCATCCGGCACCTATTCCTCAATCGTTGGAGGTTGGTCAAATTCTGTCAGTGGGCTTTATTCCTTCATCGGCGGCGGGTATAATAATTCCGTCAGCGGTGAGTATTCATCCAATCCGGGCGGGAAAAATAACACCATTTCCGGCGATAATTCCTTTATCAACGGTGGGTTTAACAACTCCGTATCCGGGAATACCGCAGCGGTACTCGGGGGCGCAAATAATAGCGTCGGTGCAGATGGCGGGATCGTCCTAGGAAATAATCTTGCCATCAGCAACAGTGCAACCAATGCAATAGTCATTGGTAGCGGACCTTCGGCCGGCTCGAAGCTGACATCGGCTACTCCTCATTCATTAACCATTGCATTCAACTCCAATATTCCCACTGTGTTTGTCGATAAAGCCAATGGTTCGGGCGGTATCGGCAAGGTAGGATTCGGCAATTCCAACCCATTGACCATCATAGACATGACAGGCGTTCTGACGATGAGAGGTATCGGACAGGGCGAGCCGGCAGTAGCTCCTCTCAATCAAGGCCGTATCTATTTTGATGAAGTGACCGGCAGATTTAGAGTGTCTCAAGATGGCGGTCCATACGAGGATTTATTAGGTGAAGGCAGAGGCGGCGGCGGTGGCGGTTGGCAGCTGACCGGTAATACCGGCATCGTTGAAGGTACAAATTACCTCGGCCCGAATAACGATGTGTATCTAGATCTTCATGCCGGAGATGGAGAAGGCGGTTCAATCACACGCCTGTTGCTCAATTCCAACGGTAGTATTCAACGCACAAATGACGGTGATCAGAGAGGAGACGAAGCGATTGACCTGCAGTCGTTCCGCTCGTCAAGCGATCAGGTAGCAAGCGGACTTTATTCCGTACTGACCGGTGGGCAACTCAATAGCGTCTCGGGAATTGGCTCTGTTGTTTCCGGTGGTCAGCAAAACAGTAATGAAGCGATTCTCTCCTTCATCGGCGGAGGTACAAATAACGACCTTCGGGGAGCATTCAATTCCATCGTCGGCGGCGGCGGTAATTTTATTTCCTTCGACGCACAGATTTCGTCAATCCTCGGTGGTGGCGATAATGAAATTAATGGTCATGAAGGCGGTGTGATTGGTGGAACCATTGGTGGTGGTGATTTCAACAGTGTGTATTCTGACTATGGGTTTGTCGGCGGTGGTACGGAAAATACTGTCGATGCAACAGGTGCGGTCATCGGAGGTGGCGGTGCTATTGAAGATGATGGCCAAGGTGGCTTTACCTATTTCGGCAATACGGCAAACGGTAATTATTCCGGCATACTAGGCGGTGCTGATAACACGACAAATGCAATCTATTCATCCATCGGCGGTGGACGAAGCAATACAGCATCCGGTGATCATTCGGTTATCGGTGGCGGACTTACGAATAGTACCGGCGGACTTACTTCTACTATCAGCGGTGGTAACGGCAACCGCGCCAATGGTGATTATTCTACCGTTAGTGGCGGACAAGAGAACTATGCTGACGGTGAATTCTCGACTATCCCCGGCGGCCGTATGATGACCCTGACCACCAATGCTGCCCGTTCGTTTGGTTTCAACGGTAATTCATCCGGCGCAGTCCGCGATATTACCATCGATGTCCCCAATACTGCCGTCTGGAATAATGTCGATTTCTGGCTTACGAATAATGACGGCGCACCACGAACATTGCGATTCTACGGACTCTATGATGCTATCGGTGCTTTCCCGAATGGAACACAATATGTAGGATTCAAAGCTCCTAATACAATCGCAACCAGCGTGACGTGGACTCTCCCCGATGCTGACGGTACGGATGGACAATTCCTCAAAACAGACGGCAGTGGCGCGCTTAGCTGGGCAACAGCCGGTGGATTGCAGCATTTCGTCGAATCAGAAAATACCACTCCTCCCAATAGCGAAGGCGTACCGGTCGTGCAGTTTTTGGCAAGCAGTGTATCAACGAACGTCGATGTAGCACTCACCCCAAAAGGTACCGGCGCTCTTCTTGCTCAAATACCTGATATGGCAACCACCGGCGGTAATAAACGCGGACTACAATCTGTCGATTGGCAAATGCTGCGTTCGAATGCACTCCAGGTTGCATCCGGTAATCGCTCGGTCATCAGCGGCGGTGAAAGTAATCGTGCTACTGCGGCGAACAGTACCGTCGGCGGCGGACAAGGAAATACTGCCAGCAACACCGGCAGCACCGTAAGCGGCGGTACATTTAATACTGCAAGTGGATTTTTGAGTACGGTAAGTGGCGGTACGACGAACACAGCAGGATCATATTCGGCTATTCCGGGTGGTACAGCTCTCCTCCTCGGACAACGTTCGTTTGGGTATAATGCGAATCTCGACAGTTCGAACTTCAATGTACGCCCGATGGCCATCTCTCAGTCTAATGTAGCTGTCTTTAATAATGTCGATTTCTGGCTGACGAACAACGACAATACTACACGTTCGCTCCGTATGTATGAGCAAAATAACGAACCGAATGGCTTCCCAGGTACTACCAACTTTGTTGGATTCAAAGCGCCGAATTCTATCCCTACTGACGTTACTTGGACACTCCCCGATGCTGACGGAGCTGATGGTCAATTCCTCAAAACTGACGGAAGTGGTGTACTTAGCTGGGCGACAGCATCCGGCGGTCTGACTCACTTTACCGAATCAGCCAACACAGCAGCACCGAATGACGCCGGCGTGCCGGTAGTCCAGCTCCTTGCTACCAACGCATCTGCAAATGTCGATGTAGCCCTTACTCCCAAAGGAATAGGCGCGCTTACCGGACATGTAGCCGATAACGCATCCGCCGGAGGTAATAAACGCGGAGCAAATGCTGTCGATTGGCAGACCACCCGCTCCAATGCAACGCAAGTAGCAAGCGGACAAAATGCAACCATCGGCGGTGGTAGCGGAAATACTTCGAGCAATGTTTATACGACAGTCAGCGGCGGCGAGCAAAACGTTGCAAGTGGCGTGCAATCAACCGTTAGCGGTGGATTTTTTAATGTCGCAAGTGGTGAGCGTGCCACCGTAAGCGGTGGTATTATCAACACAGCAAGCGGTGATTATTCTACTA
>JBPOHH010000787.1:0-1846 GCA_052035765.1 Bacteroidota bacterium | reverse complement strand
ATTGCTGCCACTACTTGTCCCGATGTCGTATTGACAAGTGTAGAATTTTTGGTATCAAGCAGCACATTCTTCCCTGCATTGACATTTCCGTCTGTATCCTGAGACCTCATTCTATCAAGAGAATCCCATGAACCAACATCATCCCAGAGAAAGAGTGCACGCGCTACGGCAACATTACTTGCTTTTTCCATTATTCCATAATCAATTGAAATATCAGGCAATTGAGCATACAACGACTTAATTTCAGGAATACATCCATCAATTACTTGTGTTGTTTTGGATACCAGCAGAATTCCAAGCTCTTCTAATTTACTGCCTATTTCAGGTAAATTTGTGCGAATGCTGTCAAGAAGTGTATCTAAGCGCCAAAAGAACATCCCTGAGTTCCACAAGAAACTACCGGATTTCAAGAAAGTCAGTGCAGTTTCGAAGGTCGGCTTTTCTCGAAATGAGACCGCTGGAGTTATTAGTTCATCATCATCAGTTCGGCTGATTTCGATGTATCCGTATCCCGTTTCTGGTCTGTTAGGCGGGATACCGATGGTGACAAGTGCTGATTTTTTTTCAGCATAAATTAATGCATTATCTACTGTTTCTACAAATTGACTTAAAGTAGAAATGTAATGATCAGCCGTTAAAACAGCCATGGATAGTTCGCTTGCTGGCTTACCATATTTTTCGGCTAAGAACACTGCCGCAAATGCCAAGCAGGGTGCTGTATTACGTTTGCACGGCTCAGCGACAACATTTTCTGGTGGTAAGTCCGGCAGAGCTTCGCGAATTGCCTGTTGGAGAATTTCACTTGTAAAAATATAGATATGTTCAATCGGAATAAGCGGTTTGATGCGTTCAATTGCTTCTTCGATCATCATTTTTTCGGAGGTAAGTGCCAGTAATTGCTTGGGACGATTCTTACGGCTGAGCGGCCAAAAACGTTCTCCGGAGCCGCCGGCCATGATCACTGCTGTACGTATCATATTAGTTGTTGAGTTTGGGAGGTATTGTGAGATATTCATTTGATTTCCCACGAGGAATAGAGAGTGTTTTCCAATTCTCTCCTGCTAAATGCTTAGCAAGCAAGATAATTTGCCCGATATGCGCGCCGTAATGCGTCGTCTGTCTCTCGAGTGCCTTTATAAGAGTGTGCGGTTCATTGCGAATGGTAATTTCACGTAGCAAATCTACCGGTTGCAATGCATCTATGGTTTCGAAAAAACGCCCCCAGCCACGCTCCCAGTAGGTCATGATTTGTTCCTTGGTGCGAAATTCGTCCGTAAACTCACTATCGCGATTTCGGTCGGCTTTCTCGCCGTCTGTCGTGAAGATATCCGTCCACCGTGATAGCATATTTCCCGCAAGATGCTTCATTATCATCACAATCGAATTGGATTCTTGATCGAGTGTATAATTCAAGTCGTCGTCATTAAGCTGCGCAATAGATGTGTCAGCTTGCGATTTAAGCTTGCGGAATTCTTTTCTAACAGTTTCCAAGTAATGCGCTGCTACCGTATGTTCATTATTCATACAATCACCATGATGTTAATTTTGAATACGTTACACAATCCATTTCTAGTAATTTTCGAGCAATTTGCACTGCATTCGTCGCGGCGCCTTTGCGTAAATTATCTGCCACCACCCAGAGGTAAGCACCGTTTTCCACGGTATCATCAAGGCGCAGACGACCGACAAATACTTCATCGCGATCTTCTGATTTATAGGGTGTAGGGTAATACTCGTCCTTCGGCTCATCCTGAAGTATTATGCCTTCAGCATTTTCAAGTACTTGACGTAATTCTTTCTTGTCAAGCGGCTTCAACGTCTCGATGTTTACCGACTCTCCGTGACC
>JBPOHH010000442.1:0-2796 GCA_052035765.1 Bacteroidota bacterium | reverse complement strand
ATTATTATATGTAGAAAATAGTAACAAACTATCGTCATATTGGTAATAATCAACCGCTTCTTGATTATAAATTTGCCTTTTAACTCGAAACGTATCTTTATCAATTTCTAACACACCTAAATATCCTGAAGTATTGAACTTATTGGCTGAACCTTCATATTCTAACGTTCTAAACTTTGTTTGTACAAATAGCTCATTTTTACTGTAAATATAATTATTAATAACACTAAACTGATTAACATATTGATATTTATTGAATGAGAATATATCGTAGAAGTTTATATACCAAGCGCCTAAAATAGACTTTGTTCCAATATCAAAAACGGATACTTTTTTTGACCAGTTATTTCCTGAAGAATTTAAAATAGAAGCAAATACAGCAGTTCTTCCATCGCTGGAAAACTGAAAAAGATTAGGTTGTAACTTACTTACCGTATCTATGAAATTCACAGAATCAAGCAACATCCCGCTCTCAAAATCCCATATTCTAAGAAATCCGTCTTTGTTGTACGTGTAGATGGTGTCGCTGTTTGGTGATAAATGCAAACAGACTAAATCTTTGATAAGGAGTTTTTGGTATTTATATCCGGTCCGTTGTTCCCAACCGGAATCTTGTGCCGATACACTAAAGCATATACCGGCAAAAAGCAGAGTAACTAGTATTATAGGAACATAATTGCGTTTCATACTTATTTGATATTTTAGAAGTAATTATCGACACCATCTACTCTATCGCTCCTATGTTTCGAGAATAATATTGCTGATTTTATGCATCGTTATTACTTCTTCTTCTTAAACATCTCCAGCATCCGGTCGGTCACCACGAATCCTCCTACTACATTGAGTGTGCCGAGCACGACGGCGAGGAATCCGAGAACGAGGGCGAGGATATTATGGCTTTCGGCATGTCCCATGACGATAATCGCACCGACAATCACCACACCGTGAATGGCATTAGCGCCGGACATGAGAGGCGTGTGGAGCACGGCAGGAACCTTCGATATCACTTCAATCCCCACAAATATCGAGAGGATAATGATATACACCATTTCAATATGACTGCTGAGCGAGGTAAAGATATCTGTCATGGGTTTTCCTTATGGGTTAATGATTATTTCTTTCCCGAACCTTTATTAATAAACTCAATAAACTCTGCTTGATCTTTTGTAAATGATTGTGTTTCAAGTATCTTATCATCCGGACTGACGATTGCATAAAGCGGTAGTTCGATGGAATTGAACCTCGACATCATCATCTCTTTGTTCCAATTATCTGCATCGGATTTACGATCCGTATAAAGGCGAACGAGAACCAAATCATCCATCAGATTTTTCACGGCCGGCTTGACAAAAACATTGGTTTCCATCCAGCGGCAATTTGTACAAAAGACACCTGTAAAATCTATAAAAATCGGCTTATTAAGACGTTTTGCTTCTGCAAGAGCCGTTTTATAGTCAGAGAACCATTCTTCATCAGCTGACGCAGTTTTCTTCCCTCCGACTTTTGTCGGAATCGTCGTTACAGTAGCATTATCTCCACCAATAATTAACTCATAATCTGGTGAAGGTAAGAAAGCTTCAAGTGTACCGAGGGTCTTTCCACCAAAGAGTCCAGTCATTAAATATATGGTAATTGTCGCAAAAAAGATAGCCCAAACAATACGGAATGCGCTCACGTTGGACACCGGAGAGTCAAGTTTAAGACGATAGACACCAAGTACATAGATGACGATGAGAATACTACATCCAATCCACACAGCAAGGAACATATCCCGTGGAAGAATTCCCCATTTCCACGCCATTTCAAAATTGCTGATGAATTTCATGGCAGCGGCTATTTCGAGAAAACCCATGACAACTTTCATGTTGTTCATCCAGCCGCCGGCTTTGGGTAATTTCGATAACTTCGAAGGAAATAATGCAAGTAGAAAGAATGGAACAGCAAATGTCGCCGAGAAGCCGAGCATACCGATGATTGGGTAGAACCATTCACCATCGGCAGCAGCGATGAGCGCTGAACCCACAAATGGCACAGTACACGTAAAGCTAGTGAGGGAGAAGGTAAGCCCCATCAGAAGAACGCTGGTAAGTCCGCTTCCGGATGATGCCATATTCAGTTTGTTCAGAATTTTCGTTGGGATCTGAATCTCAAATGCTCCGAATAAATTCATCGCAAAGACCAGGAAAATTACGGCGATACCAACATTCACCCATGGATTGGCAGCAAAATCCTGAATCCCTGCAGCTCCCAATAATACAGCCAGAAGAATACCTAATCCGGTAAATGTACCAATAATTCCAAGAGCATAGACTATCGAGTCACGCAGTCCGCGTGCCTTTTCTTTTTCAGAACGTTTCGTAAAAAATGATACCGTAATCGGCACCATTGGGAATACACATGGTGTGAGGAGAGCGGCGGCACCGGCAGTCATGGCGAACCACAAGAACGACCAAATTCCTTTTTTCTTCACGTCATTAATTTGTTGACCCGATTTAGTAGTTACGTTTGTAGTTCCTCCTTTGGTAACGGTAGTAGTAGTATTAGACGGTGATTCTGATACTGTTTTTGATGCATCCGGCGACTTCCTTGCAGCCACGCAAAGGTCACATGTACAATCACATTTTGACTCATTGCAGAGATGCGTTCCGTGGGTGACTGTTGTCGGCTGAGTGGAGGTAGGAGTCACGCTTGGAGCTTCCGGCTCGGGTTCGGTAGCAGCGCCCATCGATTCGGCAGTAATGACGAGTTTTATGGGGAATAACTTCGTAAGATTGGTACAAATACCTTCAACATTAC
>JBPOHH010000119.1:0-1593 GCA_052035765.1 Bacteroidota bacterium | reverse complement strand
CCGTAGAGACGCAAAATTTTGCGTCTCTACCATCCATTTCATTATCTGGTATGTAGATTATTTCATCGTAAGATTCCCCTCAGACACCTCTATCCACTTCGCAGTGGTGACCTTGGATGCAAGCTCGCCGATGAGGTCAAAGGGGATATGCTCGGGTTTTTTAAAACGGATGCAGCTTTTGCCGATGTCGAGCTTATGGGGAACCCGTTGGGCATACTGCTCTTGAAACCATAGCATGAGTGTCGGGTCGCTGTATAATCCCATGTGATAAATCGCGATGAAGTTTTTTTGAGAAGCAATATTGATAAACGGAAGCGGTAATTTTGGTGTGCAATGATATCCCTTGGGATAGACAGAATGTGGCACGACATAACCAATCATGCCATAACTGATGGTTTCTTCAAAACCTTTGGGTAAATTCTCTAGAATCGTTGTACGTAAATCCTGCATCGGTTTCTGGCGTTCCGCAGGCAATTGCTCCATATATTCTTCGATAGTTGTCGCTTGACTTTTCATAGAAGTAATGTTGATATTAACGTTAAAAAGGATACTAATTTACTGTACTAATTTTCGCAGGTTTACAAGATGAGAAAACAGCACCACCGGCACAATAAAGCACGGCAGCCAGACAAACGGAAAGTACATCACACCGATATTCGGCTGATCAAAGGCAAACTGCTGGAACGCGGTCGGCACCGAAAGGATTGCTGTGATGACGATATTGAGCAGTAATCCCAAACAGAGGCAATTCCACACAATGAGAATTCGCTTGTCCAAGATGGGGCGTTTGTAACCGAGGTAATAGATAATGGGAGCACTTACGCCGGAGAGAATGTCGAAATTGCGTCCCTCGAAGGTCATGAGTTCGGGTACCATTTTGGCAGTGAACAGCCAGAAGAGGGTAATTTCCACCGGAATCCGCACAACATGGAGAAGAGTAAGAGCGGAAGTATCTAAAGAATCAATGAATTGCTTCCCTTTTTTGGTGGTAAAGAGTCCGATGATAACAAGCAGAGGAGGAAGAACTAAGAGGATAAACCGTGGAGGAAAGGAAGTGGTGATCGTATAAAAACCCGTCATGCTGAGTCCTGCTTGGATAGCGAGCCAACTCCCGATTTCCAACATCGTAAACGTGGATTTTTGGGTCGCCCGAAAGAATAACCAAAGCGTCAAAAGACTTGTAACGATAAAGAATATCTCAACATACAGTGGCGCAGAATTCATACGAAGTGCAGGAAATATTGAAGATGACGAACTTATATTCAACGTTTTGAGAAGTGCTCACCGCCGTCAACCGGTTGATCCAAGAGCACTTGTCCATTAATTTCCTGCAAAAATAAGGAATGATATCTCACTCGCCGAGTACTTTTCGGTATAAATCTTCATATTGAGGTACAATGAGCGCCGTCTCGAAGTGGTCAATGGCGCGTTTTCTTGCATTCGCACTGAAAATCTGCCATTTTTTAGGGTTGGTGAGCAAATCGATTGTGTACTTTGCCATACGGGATATATCGCCGAGTTCGGCTATGAATCCATTCTCACCGTGCACGACCACTTCCGGAATTCCACCCATGCTCGTCGCGACAACAGGAG
>JBPOHH010000447.1:0-2430 GCA_052035765.1 Bacteroidota bacterium | reverse complement strand
TTGTACTTAACAGTACCGGTACCGGTAGCATTATTGGAGAGTGTCAGTGGTGCATAAGCGCAAACGGTGGTATCTTTTGCTGCTTGGAGTGCTACTGAGCAAGAACTCAACGCCGTCACAAATGCATCATAAAATCCTAATATCTGCTTGCTGTATGACGGCTTATTGACCATCGGATAATTGTTGGAATACGTTTTTCCTGTAGTATAAATACCCACCTGATTAACCGCTATAGCTTGGCATTCATCTTGAGAATTTCCACTCAAAAACGTCATATACTCGGCAGATGTGCCATCGGGTTTTAATTGAATAATTACTCCGTCTGTAGGTCCACCTTTAAACGGTAGATCATTTATTGCACCGGTCGGGAAATCGGCAGAATTGGTCACGCCGCAGACGACCAGTGAACCGTTATTATCGAATTTTATACCTCTCATTTCCTCTTCATCGCCCGCACTTGATCCTCCCAAGTATGTAGCAAATATGGGGCTTCCGCCTGCCGTATTAATTTTCAGGGCAAATCCTTCCTTCGAGCCGCCGAGAGATTGATCAAAAAGATTCGCTCCAAAATCAGTAGATGAAGTCCATCCGCACACTCCGGCAAAACCAAAGATATCGACATCGACCGCAAGACATTGATCGTTAGCGCTTCCACCTATCAAAGTACCGCTTTCTAAAACTGTACCCGAAGAATTCACTTTAATCAAAAAGCCATCAGATGTGCTCGGAGTTGTGTTATTTTGTCTATATCCACGACCGAATAGAAAAGCTCTAAAAGCAAAAACATCAACATTTTGTTGAGTTGTGAAGTTGTAGCTATTAGTGTATCCTACGACTATAATATTGTTATTTCTGTCGAGTGCAACGCCACGGCAAAAGTCTTGAGATGAATCCGAACCTATGAAGGTCGAAAAGACTGTATTTCCGTTTGGAGCAATTTTCGTCACAAATCCTTCTTCGATACTCTTACTCTGAAACGGCATAGTTGTTCGTATGACACCCGGCGTTATCGGAAAGTCAGGTGATGTCGAATTTCCAACAACTATCGCTTCTTCGGTAAAGGGCACAATAGTCAAATCATAAACTTCATCGGATTTGACACCGCCAAGATTACGACTATAAATTATAGCTCCGGCAGCGTTCAATTTGGCTACAAACCCATCATTACTTCCATGATATGCGTGGTCTCCACCACCGATTGCGGGCACCACACCCTGAGTTCTGCCGGCAAATGTTACATTACCTGTAATCTTATCAACAGCACTACAAGTGGCGAAATCATACCCTGATCCTCCATTACCGGCTGCTGAACCATAGAAGGTACTGAAAATTATACCACTTAAATCTGCCTTGAACTTTGTGACAAATGCATCGGAAGGTGCGTTCAGGGTTCGCTGTACTCCATTATCATTCGGAAATCCTTCGGCATTGGAGGAAAATGTCGTACCCACGACCACCACATCTCCGACCGGGTCAAATCCTATATCCATCCCTTCATCGGTTTGTTGGCCACCTAAATACGTCGAATACAACAGTGGGTCGATAATCAGCGGTTTACTGCGGTCATAGCTTGCAAGTCGAAAACTGTAGGAATGAGCGTCTGTCTCGACGAATGAACATTCAATCTGACGCTTCACTCCATTAACCTCTTGATATGCATAGAGTTTTTGCTGCACTACTTCACCGACAGATGTTTGCAGCACTAATTCACCGTCCGCGTTGATAGAGGTGGCTTCAGCACCGGTAAAACGGAGTATGATATTTTCCGGATGGGCACTTACGCCGACATTAAAGTCATACCGCAAAAACTCACCATCAAAATACAGGCGTAAATCGATGCCCGGGTATACATCCTGACGCAACAGCTCGCCATACAGCGGGACATTCGTCGCCCACTTCGATGGGTCCGCACCGATATAATAATTATGATAGGCATTTTGCAGCATCGTCGGAGCATCTGTCGGAGTCGTACTCCCAACCAATTCCATGTCTACTACATGGCTGCGCACCAACGGCTGCACGGTATTATTCGACGAATTCAGGTGTGCGGCGTTTTTCTCCATTGTGTAAAAGTCATAGCGCACTCCGGATGATCTTATCCAAGCGTTTATACCGGCAGCTCTTGCCATAAACTTAACATCCTGTGGCCATTGCCCTTTATTCTGCACAAAAACCTGCGGAGATTGCTTGGGTTGTGCAGTGCTAATCATCCCGGCGGACAATCTGATACCGGCTGCTATAATAATTCCTACCACAAGAACAATATTTTTCATAGAATTACCCTATTCTACAATGACATGCAAATTGATTTATTTTCTGTTAATTATATAGATGAATCGAATGGAATTGATACATTTTGATGCAACGATATATCGTGTCTCTATTCTCCATCCCACTCCCCTATTTCGCAATCACTATCCTTCGCACGAC
>JBPOHH010000285.1:0-3466 GCA_052035765.1 Bacteroidota bacterium | reverse complement strand
AAAGTCGAACCGCGCGGCAAGTAGCTAACGCTCAAAAAGAAAGAAATAATAACCCAAAAACCGAGGGCATCGCTCGGAAGCGATACTCTCGGGGGGAAACACCGAGCCGCCCTAGCGAAGAGGCGAGGGGCTCGGGAAGAACAACACAATGAATTCGTTGTATTACCATAATTAATTACTATGAAACATCTTGCTGCACTTTTTCTCTGCCTGATGAGCGTTATTCACATGAATGCTCAGTCCATTGCACTCTTCAATGTCGATGCGTCTAATTTTCCCGTGATGAAGGCGAAATTCTATGCCTTTGATGCTACCGGTAAACAGGCGCGTCCTTCTGCGTCCGAACTCACCCTCACTGAGAATGGAAAGCCGAGAGTGATTACAAGTGTGACTTGTCCGCTGCCGGCGGCGCCGATAGCAATATCATCGGTTCTCACGATCGATGTGTCCGGTTCGATGAGTAGTGGTCTTGGTAGTACTCCCAATATCGACCTTGCCAAGGCTGCAGCGAACGCCTGGATTCAGGGTTTGCCGGCAGGTCTTTCGGAATGCGCGCTCACCAGCTTTGATAATTCCAATTATCTCCACCAGGATTTTACGACCGACAAAAGCCGACTTCTGTCAGCGCTGACGACTCTATCACCTGATGGCGGAACGAATTACGATGTAGGATTCCTTCAGCCGCTTGCCGGATCCTTGCAGATATCTCAGAGAGGTAAGTACAAAAGAGTTATCGTTTTTCTCTCCGACGGAATGCCGAATTTCACCCCGAATACTGCGGCTATCATTGCTTCTGCTCAACAGCAGAATTGTATGGTTTTTGCCGTGACCTTGGGTATGCCGTGTCCGCAGGTGCTCAAAGATATATCGGTGCAGACAGGAGGACAATGGTTCGAAAATGTGACCACGACACCCGAAGCAGAAAATGTATATCGCAGTATTATGAACTTCGCAACCGGTATTGTGCCCTGTGAAATTACGTGGATGAGCGAACCTGTGTGCACTTCGATGCCCACCGACGTCCTTGTTGAATGGCAAGGACAATCTTCTGCTGCAAGCTATTCCCCGCCTTCGAGTGCTATTGCATTTTTAAAAGCTACGCCAAGTTTTGTGAGTTTTGGGAAAAGAATACCATCCACTCAACACGATACGACCATCCTTCTCACCGCGCTGAATGCCGATTTTACGGTTACAGGAATCAGCCGAAAGCATGGTTCGGCAAACTTTTCGGTGGTTAATGCCACGTTTCCAATGGTAATTCCCAAAAACACAAGTGCATCAATTACCCTTCGTTTTGAGCCAAGCGATTCGAGCTTCATCTATGCAAGCTTCGAAATTCTTACCGATCAATGCAATGGTACATTCAGTGCAAATGGCGGATTTCTCGGGAAAAAGAATACTGCTTCTTCCTTAAAACTTGTATCGCCGAATGGTGGTGAAGTCTATGTAGTTGGCAGTGATGCGGTGATATCATGGGAAGGAATAGCTCCCACCGATACGGTTATACTCGAGTACAGTATCGATAGTGGCACCACGTGGACGCTCCTGACTTCGGAGGCGATAGGCTTGAAGTATATATGGAAGAATGTTCCCAAGCCGGTGAGTACGACCTGCTTAGTGAGAGTCAAGCAACGTGTTAATGGATCGACGACTTCCACTCCACTGCTCACACTGAATGGTCACACTAATTATGTCAATGATATTGCCTACAGTCCGGATGGCAGCAGAGTGGTAACAGCAAGCAGAGATAAGACGGCTATAATCTGGGATGCTACTTCAGGAGCACCTCTCCTGACACTGAGAGGACACACCGCTGAAGTGATGGGTGTCGCTTATAGTCCGGATGGAGCTACCATTGCGACGGCAGGCGCCGATAAGTACATTTTCCTTTGGAATGCTATCACAGGTGGTATTATTGATTCGTTCATCGGGCATAGTAATTACGTTCATTCCGTCACATTTAGCCAGGATGGCAGTCGTCTTGCCTCGGCGAGCTATGATAATACGGCGAGAATCTGGGATGCCCATACCGGCGACTCAATACACACCTTACGGGGACATGGCTATTATCTCTATGATGCTGATTTTTATCCTGACGGAAGTACCGTCGTCACCGGCAGCGGGGATGGCTCAGCACGGGTATGGAATGCCTATACCGGTGAGTATATGCAGACTTTCCTTGGTAGTATTGCTGCCGTGATGGGTGTTGCGTTCAGTCCGGATGGAACAAAACTCGCCACCGCCAAAAGCGACAATTCGATAATTATGTGGAATGCTCACAACGGCGCACGGCTCTGGTCTTCGCTGCACCATACCAGCCTCGTAAACAGTGTGGCCTTTAGTCCGACGGGCAGCCTGTTGGCGACCTCAAGTTATGATAAAACAGCAACCATCTGGGATGCAAATACCGGGGTGCCGGTTCTCACCATGGTAGATCATACGGCAGAACTTATGGGAATTACTTTTAGTCCGAACGGAACAAGGGTCGCGACGACAAGTTATGATAAAACTGCAAAGATTTGGGAAGTTGACGGTGTATTCCTTCAGGAAGATGTCTCGGATGCATTCTTCTCTATTGTTATTCCGACGGCTTCCGGGCGGGATGTGGACATGCTGCAATGTTTGGTGCATTCAGGCAGAGATTCTATTGTCACCGGATTTATAGAGAACACCGGTTCGTATCCATTTCGTGTGGACTCGATTGCAATTATTGGCGCAGATGCGAATCAATTTTCCCTTGTGTCCGGTATTCCGCCGTATACGCTCATTCGAGGACAAATGCGGGCTGCAGAATTCCACTTTGCTCCTACGTCCGTTGGTGTAAAAACTGCACAAATAGCCATTTACACCCAGTCTGATACCGTACGCCAAACTATTAGAGGTGAAGGAATTCCGGAGTCTGTTTCTGTTCTCAACAATCTCATAGATTTCGGGCAAATACTCCTTGGCAGCAAGAAAGACACACTCAAGGCAGTGACGATTAGAAACAATCGCTCCGTGCCGCTTACAATCACCGCTACCAGGCATGCAGGACCCAACGATACGGATTTTACAACGCTCGCCGGCGGTGGTAGTTTTGTATTACCTCCCTTTGATACGGCACGTTTGGACCTGGGATTTCACCCGAAAAGCGAAGGGAGAGTTAGCGGAAGACTTCTTTTTGAGTTCAATGATATAGGTTCTCCTGCGACGGTGCAGCTCTTCGGAGACGCAGTTCCCATCCGTACCACGGTTGCCACTCAACACCTCACCGCACAAGCCGGTGAAAAAGTACCTCTCGTGCTTACACTTAAAAAATCGTCCGGCTTGCAGCTTACCGGCGCTCCTACTGAATGGCAGGCGCGTATCCATTACAACAGTTCCATACTCTTTATCGAAAATCCAAGCACTGTATGTACAGGCACGACAGACAGTTGCGCGTTGGAGCTGACGGGTGTGTATGATCCAAAAACGGATGAATTAATCT
>JBPOHH010000790.1:0-1991 GCA_052035765.1 Bacteroidota bacterium | reverse complement strand
TCGTCGTTGAGGAGACTCCGGTGCTCGGCACCCATGAATAGGTAAGTGTTCCAATTCCCCCGGAAGCATTGCCGTTGAGCTGAATCCCTTTGCCCTCGCATACTTCAGCATCAATGCCTGCATTGACGACGGGGAGCGCAGATACTTCAACAGGAAGCTTAACGCGTGCAGCACATCCAAGATTATTGGTGACGGTCAGATACACGGTGTCGATGCCGACGCGTGTCCATCGGATATTTGCAGTTTGTTCGGTATTATTGCCGACAATTGTTCCTCCGCCTGCTTCCCATGTAAATCGATCAGTAACGGCGGGCGTGTACATCCCGGTGAGAGCGTACGAAGCGAGTGAACCCACGCATTGCGGACTCTGTTGGACGGGAGTGACAGCTGGGCTTGGTCGCACAGTAAGCTCTATAGTGTCCCGACCATAGCATCCGCTTTGGTCTGTTTGCTCAAGGAAGTATTTAACTTTGTATTGCGTGGTGCCGGTATTGGTAGGATAGGCTTTAGGATTAGCAATACTGGGGCTTGAGAGGTCGCCGAGGGCGGCTGAAGTCCAGACATACGAACTCCCGTTTATTGGCGCTACACCGATTTGCAGTGTATCACCTGAACATAACACTGCATCGGTTCCGGCATCAGTAATTACTCCATAGGAAGTGCAGATCTTGGCTATCGTTACGCTGTAGGGAGTGCCAATTCTCCGATCAGTTGAAATTGGAAGTGTGGATGGATTTTCACTTGAAATTCCAAAGAACAAATTTGAGCTGCCATAAGGGAAAGCATACCCGGCTTCTTCTACTCCTGTCGAACCGAAAAGCGTCGAATACTTTACATCGCCATCAGTTTTGCTGAATCGAGCAAAAAAGGCATCCGATGTACCACCTTTGTGGGATTGCTGGATATTATAGGACCATGGTGGATTGGTGGCTACATTGATGACCGGAAAATTACCCGATGACCCCGCCAAGCCACCCACCCAGATATCATTATCAGGGCCAAAGGCGATACTTTGTCCAAAGTCAGTTCGCCCGTAAAGCCATGTAGTCGCATCAGTTCCACCAAAAAGCCGTGACCATGAGCCACCGTTTCGATTTCCATTGCCGGTGCCAAGAGAGAAAATACAGACATCGGCAATGCCGCTAATAATATAGGTGCCAATTGTCACATTAAAAAGCGTAGCGCTTTGGGTAGTACCGACGACATAGAGATTGTTATTATCACAGATAATGTCGTTGCCTATACCGCAGCCGTGAAATGTTGACCAGCGACGTTGGCCGCCTGCATCCAGGCTTGCTACGGTGATTTTAAAGAATGTGGTGTCATTTACAGGCTGAAAAGTACCGCTCGTCGTCGGAAATCCACTGCACCATGCTTCGCCGGTAAAATATATCTTCCCGGAATTATCCGTTGTGACGGCATTAATATTATTGAAATTTGTGCCCCCGCCGGCTGTATTCTTACCAAAATAGGTCGCCCATAGCTGACCTCCCGTCGAAGATAATTTTACCACGGTACCAATACCGGTTGCATTGGCGTTTGTTGATTGAAAAACGGTACCTGCCGTTGGAAAATTGGTCGATTGTGTCCACCCGACGACAATGATATTAAACGATGGATCAATTGTCACACCCCATGCTTCATCAAAACTACCACCGCCATAATATGTTGCCCATTCACGAGATCCGTCTGCAAACTGCTTCACGACAAACATATCGGTATTCCCTCCAAATGTTCCCTGAAATGCGTTCTGCAAAGGAAATGTTCCTTCTGAAGTAGTACCTACAAACACTCTATTATTATTTGCATCGAGAGCCAGTGTATTAGTAGAATGTTGGGTTCCAATGGGTTCAAATGCAGTACCTCCGTAATACGTTCCCCATTGCCTGATTCCTTCTTTATTGAACTTTGCAACATAGCAATCTCTACCTAATTGAGACATAGGATTTACAACAAATGTCGTTTGGAAAGCGCCGGCAGAAGCCGGGAAT
>JBPOHH010000631.1:0-1584 GCA_052035765.1 Bacteroidota bacterium | reverse complement strand
ACTTCCCTCCATACAAACATTTCCGAAAGGCCGCTTTCTGTTATCAAATCATGATACGAAGCGGCTTTTTTATTACCAAATCATAACCATATCATAACGTGCAGCCAATACCGTGAGCGGTAATTTGCATGCTTGGATACTGACTAGTAATTCAAGTGTAGTTTTACCATTTTAGGACTGTTGTTATGCGTTTTTTTTCTTCTCAATTGCTCTGCCTGACTGTGCTTTGCGTCATTATGAGCATTTCGAATTCGTACGGGCAGGAATTTCCTCCTCAGGGACGTACGCTCCAATATTTAGGTCGCTATTCGACCGGACTCTACAATCAAGCGGCGGCGGAAATTGCGTCGTATGATCCTGTGTCTAAAAAAACCTTTCTTTCGAGCGCTGTCGCAGTACGGCTTGATGCGGTGAGCATGGCCGATCCGAGAACTCCTACCCTGTCATTTACCGTGGACTTGAGTGCATACGGGAGCGCGGTCAACAGCATCGCCGTCAAAAACGGCATCATCGCTGTCGCAATGGAAGCACCCATCCGCACCGATAACGGTTCGGTCGTACTCCTTACCACAGCCGGTGTTTTTATCAGACAATACACCATCGGCGTGCAGCCGGATATGCTTACTTTTACTCCCGATGGCAACAAAATTCTGACCGCCAACGAAGGCGAGCCAAGCAGTAATTACTCCATCGATCCCGAAGGTTCGGTCAGTATCGTTGATATTTCCGCAGGCGCTGCCAATGGTGTCGTATCAACGATTGGATTCACCGCTTATAATACCCGCCGCCAGGAATTACTCGGCAAGGGATTCCGAATTTTTGGCCCGAATGCTACTGTCGCTCAAGATCTCGAACCTGAATACATATCCGTATCGCCCGATGGCACACGTGCGATGGTAACTTTACAAGAAAACAATGGGTTAGCAGTTATTAACCTCACGAACAACACCCTCGTTGATCTCCTTCCACTCGGCACCAAAGACTGGGGACGCGGCCTTCCAAGCTTAGAAAAATACACCATGGATAATCGTCCGCTCCTCGGCACGACTGCTGCCGGACAGAACATTCTCCTCGGGGGATTTTCGAGCTTATGGTTCGAAGGAATGACATCCAATGGAAAGATGAAATTCCTCACCAATCCTGACCGCGGTCCGAATGCCGAACCATTCAATATCGGCGGTATCCTCAAGCGTCCGTTTGCGTTACCGAATTATCAGGCGCGTCTCGTTCGCTTTGAATTTGATACGACTTCGAAGGCAATTACCATTACGCAGCAGCTCCCACTCTTCCGCAACGACGGCACGACACCGATTTCGGGTCGTCCGAATCTCCAAGCGCAGGCACAGGGACTCGCTTATACCGATGAATTTGGAATTGATCTCTATGGTAATCCAATCGCAAATGACGAACTCGGTGGTGACCTCGAAGGCGTCGTTGTCGCGCCGGACGGCTCATTTTATCTCGTTGATGAATATCGTCCTGCTATTTATAATTTTGATGCAAATGGTGTATTGAAAGATAGATACATACCAATGGGCACAGCAGCGGCGGCAGGTCGTTCGGCAGGAACATTCGGCACAGAAG
>JBPOHH010000557.1:0-1953 GCA_052035765.1 Bacteroidota bacterium | reverse complement strand
CTTAAGATTCGCCCAAGGATTCCTGAAACCGTGTGCCCGTAATTTTGCGGTGTAAATAACATTCAAGTACTCATTTAGGAAACAAAATGAAAAAAACACTCGCCCTCGCACTCGTCGCATTTGCATCCATTGCCTTACTTGATGCATGCAGCAAAAATACTCCTGCCGCTGACAGTATGCAGAAACCGCAGACACCTGCAACTTCGCAGACTTCGGCTCAACAAGCCGTTCCTACCGCCAAAGAAAACAACGATAAAGATGACGATGAATCAGAAGAAGAAGAATCAAATCGCGGAACCGCCGCTGCTACCGCACCGACTACCGCACCAAGTACCACACCGCCAGCTGATGGCAAGACGCTCAACAATCAAAACATGCTCGATGCGGTGAGGGGTGAATTTACGGCAAGTGCGAAATATGCTGCCTACGCCAAGAAAGCCGAAGCCGAGGGATACCATGAAATTGCGTTGCTTTTCAAAGCCGCATCGAGAGCGGAGTTGATTCATGCAAATAATCATACAGCCGTACTTGAGGAAGCCGGACAGCGCATTCCGCCCTTCACGCCGAGTTTTACGGTGAAATCTACAAAGGAGAATTTGGACGACGCCATTGCTTCCGAAGGATACGAAAGTACCACGATGTACCCCGAATTCCTGAAGAATGCCAATGCAGCCGGCAATCAACTCTCGCTGATGAGCTTGAACTATGCCTACAAAACAGAGAAAAAGCACAAGCCACTCTACGAAAAAGCGCTCCTCGCCCTGCAGAATAATACCGTCAAAACGCTGCCGAAGAGTTATCTGATATGTCAGACCTGCGGCAATACGTATGAGTCCACTTCCCCCAAGCGCTGCGGCATTTCTATGACGGGCGCCGATAAATTTATCACGATTTCCGGTCGTGTGTAACGTGCAAAAACCGATTAAACCCTTATTGTGAAACAACTTGTATAATGACGATATGGACGTTATTAAACCCCCTCAGGGTTTCGGATTCCTTATCTCTGTCCCCCGCATGTCCTATTGAAATTGAAGCCCGTTGGGCTTCTCGAACGCAGTCACTGTTGTTCTTCCGAACTCACGTTAATTACTATTCCAATATGTACTATTTTTGTTGTATAAAACTATGTTCACAGCAACGCATCTTCATGCCATGATTATCCACTTTCCGATCGCGCTCCTCATGGCGGGGTTTTTATCGGAAATCGTTTCGGTGATGACCAAGAAAGAATTTTTTAAAAGTGTGGCGTTCTATCTGCTTCTCCTCGGAGCACTTGGCGCAATTGCTGCCTATATCAGCGGCGGCTATGCAGGTGAAGGAATTGAGGAGGGGCCGCTCGAAGGACCAATCGAACTCCACGAAGAAGCAGCCCTGATTACGCTTTGGCTTTCAATTATTACAGCACTTTTCAGAGTGGGAGTGCATTTCTTCAAATACGAAAAACCATGGACAAAATGGGCAGGCGTTCTGCTCTTTACCGTGCTTGTTGGTTCGATTGCCCGCACGGGATATTTAGGCGGAGAATTAGTGTATAGTCATGGTGCAGGAGTACAATTATCGATCCCCGGCGTGACGGCTCCGGCTGCTGCCAAGGATGATGATGATTAGTAGAATAGTCGTTCGGATGCGGTGAAGCTGCTTCGGGAAATAAATTATTGAAGTAGATAGGGTTTCCGCTATAGAATGAGTGAAACTTCAGGTAGCTCCACTAGGAGCGTAATCTTAATAGAAAATCGACGATTCGTTGAAACAAAGCTCCGTAGGAGCGACTTACATACGTCGATTCCACCACCTATATCGCTCCGATGGAGCTTCTATGAGTTTTTGGACATTTGACTATTACTATTTCGCCCTTACAGGGCTACCTGAATGAATTATCTACCATCGGAAATTTTAATGCGGAAACCCTAATTGTTATAGAGACGTTACTGAAAGAGACATGCTGTCAACCTG
>JBPOHH010000297.1:0-2640 GCA_052035765.1 Bacteroidota bacterium | reverse complement strand
CTGCGGCGGAATGAGTTTCACGGCATGTAATCGACGGAATTCCAGGGAATAGCGCGACGCACTCGTGAGCCGCACATAGATTACAGCATCTGTATTCGTGACCGGCACCTGAAAACACACATACTCGCCGTACTGCACGGCGCGCTGCGCAAATGGAATATCCTCACCAGAAACGAATCGGCGGAAATTTCCGGTAGTGTCGGGTAGAAAAACCTCGGCAGTGTCGATATGCGGCAGCTTCAGTGTCCAGAATTCAGGAGTTTGATTCGTACCACGGATGGTCAGGCGCAGCCAATAGGTGTGGCTTTTGGTGTCGAATTTCAGAGAGCTGTCCGGCAGGAAATTCAAAGGAGCAGACCTACTCGTCACCTGCGCAAACGTGAGCAGGCTGAGCGAGTCGCGAAGCACATCAATGCGTGAGGAGATGACCGTCGGAGAAGGCGCTCCATCATGCGCCCAAACACGAAACGGCGCAAACACCAAGAGTATCTGCGCCGCGAGAAGAACGGAAAGGAGTGTACTTCGTGACATAACTACGACGGAGTAAAAATGATTTCATCACCAAGTGAATACCCCTTCAGGAATTGCAGTGTCGTTGCTGCCTGCCCGAAGTCTCCGGGAAGGATACTGTTGGTAATCATCGTCGGCTCGGCGATGACATTCGGCACCGGGCTCGGCGGTAACATGCCGCATGCCTGATATGTAGTGCTGGCAAGCTTACTGCAAAAAAACGTGGTATTCGGCGTTTGGTTGTTCTCCACAGCGCCCTCGGCATAGTCTATCATCATCCCCGTGCTCACAGGATATGAAAATGCTCTACCGGCCAAAAACCGGGCAGTAGCCATCATTGTGGCTGCATCATCGGCTGCAATTGCCGGCGTGAGATGCCGAGCAGATAAGATATAATTCGACGTTCCACCTATGGCGACCTGCCCTGCTGCCCATGTCATGACATTATCAAGCGACACGAGCTGACAGCCGTCGGAGACGACACCCTTGATATAGTCAGGACCAAAATTTGTATCATTACCGGGAGTAGCAGGAGGCGCTGCCTGCCACAAGTATAGTCCGGAAGGAGAATTACCGTTCGGCAGTCGAAACACAATACCGACATGAGTATAGGGGGGAAGACCTTCCATTGTTTCGAGTAATCCAATAAAAAAACCTGCTACGTCAAAACCCTGAAACAAAATCACATCGCCGGTCTGCAAGCTCGGCGCTAGTTCTGCATACGTCATAGCATCTCCTGAATAGTTGATACAAAAAGCGCCTGTAAGCAAGCGCCTGGCAGAGCGAAGCGGTCTTGAACCACCTCGCCCTTCACAATTTCAACAAATATACGGAATTGCAGTTATGTAGAAAGAAAGGAAATATTAAAGTGGGAATCTATCGCTCTGAAATGGAAATTGTACATAAGTAGGTATGAAATCCATGCAGCATGAAGAATTCATCAGCTGGAAGCACATCGTTACCATCCCGCCAAAAAAACCGATAAATTATCCTTGAGTCCGAGCCCGAGTTTCTTGCGAATGTTCAATCTATGCCCCTCAATCGTACGCACCGATGCGTAGAGAAGATTCGCTATGTCTTTATTTTCCATGTGAATACGTAATAGTGCCGCTACTTTGAGTTCCATCGGAGTGAGTTGCGGGAATTCCTTGCTCAAGCGCTGAATAAATTCGTCATGCGCGCGGTCGAATTTCTGCTTAAAAGTCTGCCATTCTTCTTTCGCGGCTACATTCGACTCGATTGAGGTGACGAGCTTTTTGAGTTCACTTTCGGTCCCGGTCACATTCTGCTGAATAAGGGTTTTCACTTGTTTCAGGAATTCATTTTTTTCGACTAAGTGAAGCGCGATGAGCTGTAATTCACGGTTGTAGAATTCGGCTTGTTTTTCGGCTTCTTCGGCTTTAAGGCGGAGAATTTCGTTGTCGTGTTGCATACGTTCAGTGTCAAATTGAACGAGTAAGGTAATTGTTTTATGAGCAGTAGATTCGTTGAGAACCTGCTGTTTAATGTCTATAAATTGCTTGTAATTACGCAGAGCATCGGCGAGATTACCATGCTTTTCCTGCGCCTGTGCCGCGCATTCGAGAGCGAGGTAGAGATGTCGTTTATCGCCTTGTTCACTCGAAATGTCGATGGCTTTTTGGGCAAACCTGAGGGCGTCGGGATACTGGTCAAATTTCAGATAAATTTCCGCAAGTCCTAGATAATGCTCAGGTAATCGTCGGTTATCACCGAGGGAAATGCTATACTCCATACCCTGAAGTCCATAGCTGACCGCCTGATGGAAGTCGCCTTGGATCTTATAGACATTTCCAAGATTATAGCATGAGGATGCCAAGCCATGGGTGTCCTTCATATCGGTGCGCAGGTGATGAGCTTCGAGCAGTGTATTCAAGCCTTCTTCTATCTGCCCGGATAATACCTGCGTTCCTCCAATATTATTAAGCGTTAAGGCAACCATCTGCGGCTGAAGGAGTTTGGAGTGAATTGCATGTGCCGATCTATGCGCTTTGAGTGATTCGGAATACTTATTAAGATAAGCGAGAAGGGTGCCTATGTTGGTCAATGTTCCTGCCGCGCCAAGCTTATTTCCAATGGCTTCTTTGATAGCCAAGCTTTCGGTAAAATACG
>JBPOHH010000055.1:0-3279 GCA_052035765.1 Bacteroidota bacterium | reverse complement strand
CTTCCGAGCTAATGTGTTGCTCGCAATCTCAGACGTGTATATTAAAATAGGACCCATCGACAAATCAACCGAATATTTGGCAATGGCACTCGCTCTCTATGAAACGCTCGGCTATAGATCCGGGATTGGGAGAGTGATGCTCGCCCTTGGGCAAGTATATAATAGTCAAGGCGATTATAATCAGGGATTAGAACACTTCGGGAAAGCTCTTGCTACCTTCCAAGAGCTCGGCGAAACTCTATCTATTGCTACAGCATTGGGAGGAATTGGCGAAACGAGCCGGCTCATGGGCATGTATTCCGATGCACTCGAACATTTCGGACGCGCACTTGCTCTCCATGAGGAACTGGGTAACAAAGAAGGAATTGGTATCGAATTTGCCAATCTTGGCATTGTCTATGCAACCCATGACTTTGAAGGGTATGACCCTGCAAAAGCGGAAGAGTATTTAGTTCGCGCACTCGCCATCAGCAAAGACCTTGGCATAAAACACATGACATACGAAATCCTCAAGCCGCTCGCCGCACTCTATCAGCACGAAGGACGCTGGCAAGAGGCATTCGAGCAGTATCAACTCTCTATTACTCTCCGAGACGAAGTCCAAAGCATAGAAGCCAAGAAGCAATCCGAACTCATGGAACAACGCCGCCAAACCGCAGAACGTGAAAAAGAAATCGAAATCGCCAAGGCAACAGCCGCCGCCAAGCTCTCCGCTACCACCAATTTATTACACAAAGTTCTCCCCGAAAGTATATCTACGCGCATGATTGAGGGCGAGGAAAATATCGCCGATTTCTTCCCGAATGTGTCGATATTATTTGCCGATATCGCAGGATTTACGCCAATTTCTGCGGATATGCCGGCCTTCGTTGTGATTCGATTTCTGAATCATATCTTCAGAGAATTCGACCGCATTATGCAAAAGCACGGGTGCGAGAAAATTAAAACGATTGGCGATGGATATATGGCAATTGCCGGCGCGCCGATCGAATGTGCCGACCACGCTGAACGTATCATGGCTGCAGCATTTGAGATGCAGGAAACGATTCAATTACCGGAGGAATTTGGTGAATATTTACCCGATGGAGCAAGTTTTGGGATTCGTATCGGTCTGCATACAGGTTCGGTCGTGGCAGGTGTGATTGGCGATGAACGCTTTGTGTGGGATGTGTATTCGGACGCGGTGAATACGGCAGCGCGCATGGAATCACATGGAGAAGCCGACAAAATCCACGTAACCCATGATTTTGTACGATTGCTTCAGAATCGATTCGCTGCGACCAAGAACACCTCGCATGGAATTCAATTTGTGAAGCGCGGCGAGATGGAGATTAAGGGTAAGGGAATGATGAAAACCTATTTTTTAGAACGACTTTCATAAAATACACCTATGACTTACGAAGAACTGAGAGATATAATTAGCGTTTCTGTAAACGAAGCCAACAAGGGTAATTTTGAAGCATCGAAGGAGTCCTTGCTTATGGTACTCGCAGAATTAGAGAAAATCCATCCTTTTGCTGAAGTGAGTGAAGAAATTGAAGACTTCAAAAAGTACATTTCACTTTTGTTCAGAGCAAAGTATCATCTTGCCCGTGCAGAAGGTCGATTAGGGAACTACCAACAAGCCCACGACTATGCTACTACCGCTCTAACGATAGCAAAAAAGCACCTGCCCGAAGAAGTTGATAGTGCATTGAATACAATGGGAATTGTGTGTAGTAATATGCATTTATACGACAAAGCGTTAGAATTTTATTCTCAAATTTTAGATTCTCCTGACAACATCAAACATGATCAATCGAGCGCCGGTACTGCTGTCAATATCGGGTTAATTTACGCACACATTGGTAGTTATACTACGGCATTGAATTACTACGAAGCCGCCCTTGCCGTGCTCGAAGAGATTGGCGATAGCGAGTTTAGAGCAAATGTACTCGGCAATATAGCATCTATCTATTCAAGTTTAGGTTCACATGAAAAGGCACTCGAATATGCATACAAAGCACTCGCACTTAAACAACAGAATGAGAATACAGATATTTCCACTACATTAATTACTATAGCAAAAATTTACGCTACAATCGGTGAATATACCACAGCGTTGGAATTTTATCAGAAGGCACTCGCTAATGCAAAAGTACTTGGTAGAAAAGGTGATATTGCAATTTGTCTTGGAAGCATGGCACCAATTTATCAATCAAACGGCCTCCATGCTAAAGCTATTGAACACCTCTCAGAAGCACTCATGATGTTCCTGGAGTTGGGTAATAAACGTGCGATTGCCGTAGCAAAAGGGTATCTTGGTCATTCGTATAGTTCTATTAATTTTGAGGGGTACGATGCCGAAAAAGCGGAAGAGTATTTGTTGGAATCGATAAGCGTATGTACCGAATTGGGTGATAAAGAATCCATGTATGAAGGTCATAGCTATCTTGCAGAATTATATAAAAATGAACACCGCTGGCAGGAAGCTCTCGAACATTACCAACAATATATCACTATTAAAGACGAAGTCCAAAGCGAAGAAGCAAAGCAGCAAGCCAATCTCATGGAACAGCGCCGTCAAACAGCAGAACGTGAAAAAGAAATCGAAATCGCCAAGGCAACAGCCGCCGCCAAGCTCTCGGCCACCACCAATTTATTACACAAAGTACTCCCCGAAAGTATCTCCACCCGCATGATCGACGGCGAGGAAAATATCGCCGATTTCTTCCCGAATGTATCGATTTTATTCGCTGATATCGCTGGATTTACGCCGATTTCGGCGGATATGCCTGCTTTCGTTGTGATTCGATTTTTGAATCATATTTTTAGAGAATTCGACCGCATTATGCAAAAGCACGGATGCGAGAAAATTAAAACGATTGGCGATGGATATATGGCAATTGCCGGCGCACCGATCGAATGTGCTGACCACGCTGAGCGTATCATGGCTGCAGCGTTTGAGATGCAGGAAACGATTCAATTACCGGAGGAATTTGGTGAGTATTTACCTGAGGGAGCAAGTTTTGGGATTCGTATCGGTCTGCATACAGGTTCGGTCGTGGCAGGTGTGATTGGCGATGAACGCTTTGTGTGGGATGTGTATTCGGATGCAGTCAATACAGCAGCGCGCATGGAATCACATGGTGAAGCTGACAAAATCCACGTAACCCATGATTTTGTGAGACTTCTGCAGAATAGATTCGCTGCGACCAAGAATACCACGCATGGTATTCAATTTGTGAAGCGTGGTGAGATGGAGATCAAGGGTAAGGGAATGATGAAAACGTATTTTTT
>JBPOHH010000095.1:0-2714 GCA_052035765.1 Bacteroidota bacterium | reverse complement strand
GGACGAGGCGGGGCAAAGAACGTGGCAAGTTCGTCGGTCAATTCCTCAAACTTCTTCATTTGCTCGGGCTTGCATATTTTTTTAATATTCTGAAAATGGGTGTAATGGGTATTCTCAATGCTGATTTGTTCGTGGCTGATAGCTAGAATCAGCGAGTCTTTGACGCTTTCGGGTGCGCCATTGATGAGTGTGGTGTAGAGTTCATTCTTGAGCGCGCGCATTTTCTGATTATTGTCCCGCATTGCTGAGCGGTGGTCCTCGATAATACGTTCATACTCATGCACTTGCGCGTCATCGAAGCTGAGCTTTTCGATTATTTGTCTTTTCCTGGCATCAGGGTCTCCCGGGCGGGGTGGCTTGCCGAACACGATGAAGCCGACAAGCGCGAGATTTACGACAAGGAGCACGATGGTACTGCCGGTAAGGAGCTTGATTTTATTCATTGTAGAGAGCAATTGGTACTACATTCATGCCCTGTGCGAGCACCGGCGTTGACTTTGTATTCTGTGTGACTTTCAGGATGGCAACAGTATTAAGCGCCAGAAAAAGAACAGCAGCAATTCCTATAACCCATTGGAATGTAGGACTGATACGCGTGCGCTTCGATTCATCAATTCTCTGACGAATACGAGTCAGCAAAAACGGCGGCGCGTCAACCCGCGCAATGTGGTCAAGCGGAGTAAGGTCGTCGGGAGTATGGTTCATGATAATTCCTCAAATAGTTACAGTGCATCATTGGACGACATGGCATGCATCATCCTTCGCTTTTCGATAATTTAGTAGATAAATTTTGTTTGGCGCGTTGAATCAGCGACTCGACGGCTTTGGCGCTGAGGTTCATAATGTCAGCAATTTCGGCTTGGGTTTTGTTCTCAATTTTGCTCAGCAGAAGTGCTGTTTTTTGGTTGTCGGGTAATTGATGAATACATTTGAATATACGCTCAACTGCTTCTCTATTCTCCAGTTGCACGCCCGGGTGATCGAAGGTCGGCTTGTCGTATTTGAGTTCGTTTGAGTCGTCATGAAAGAGCGATGTCAAGAACGCAAACCGTTTTTTACGTTGCTTAGCTTTGATAAAATCAAGCGATTTATTGATCGTAATCCTATACACCCAGGTCGTGATTGACGACTGCTCCTTGAACGACTTGAGCCCCTGATAGACCGACACAAATACATCCTGCGTAATCTCCTGCGCGTCCTCTGCCACGAGCACGTAGGAGAGCGCAAGATTATACACAAGCACCTTATGTGCATGGTAGATATCGTCGAATTTCTCCGTTGGGACGGTCGTCATACGTTGTGTTTTTGAATGCTTGGAGGAGAGAAGATTGAGTATTGTTCCGGGAATGTGCGATGCGATATGAATTTTCCCCTAGACAGTACGGCAGTGCGAACTGCCGATTTTCCTGCAAAGATAAAAACAAAACCTGCGAGCGCATATCATGTACTTGAAAAATGTATAAATTGCAGGTGCACGTGGCTTCGCGCGTTGTACACAAAGCAAAATGAGAAGCATGCACATGCACCGGCGGAAACATCATCCATACATCTCAATCCCCCAACATATCCATGACAAATGAACAAGCAATGGCACGCGCGATCGAACTCGCCCTCCGCGGCACGGGTCACGTAAGTCCTAATCCAAGAGTAGGTTGTGTACTTTTAAAAAATGGTCGAATTATCGGCGAAGGCTGGCACCGGAAGTTCGGTGCGCCCCATGCCGAGCGTGAAGCTATTACGAATGCAACCGAAGATGTGGCGGGTGCGACGGCGGTCGTCACGCTTGAACCATGTTCGCATACCGGCAAGCAGCCGCCGTGCGCGGATTTGCTCATCGAGCGGAAAATTGGCCGCGTTATTATAGGCATGCAGGATGCCAATCCGCTCGTTTCCGGTAATGGCATCGAGCGTCTCCGGGCAGCCGGCATCGACGTCACGGTCGGTGTTCTCGGCACCGAATGCGCCTGGCTCGACCGCACGCATACCAAGACCATTACCACAAAAATGCCGTATATTATCGCCAAGACCGGGCAAACGCTCGACGGATGTATAGCATCGCATTCGCATGAATCGCAATGGATTACGTCACAGGCAAGCAGACAAAAAGTGCATGCGCTCAGAGCTGAATTCGACGCTGTGATGATCGGCAAAACAACAGCTCTTGTGGATAATCCCGCGCTCACCGTGCGGCATGTGGAAGGTAGGCAACCATGGAGAATCGTCCTTGATACGCGTTTAGAATTACCACCGACTCTTCAACTCTTTACCGATGAATTCACCACAAAAACGATAGTTGTCTGTGGGCATACAGCAGCCACGACTCCGAAGGCACGCTTACTGCGCGAGAGTGGCATACAGGTACTCGGCTGTGATACTGATTCCCACGAACATCTCATCCTGCGGAATGCATTCCACGATTTATTACAAGACTATAATATTGCTTCAATTATGGTTGAGGGAGGTTCGCTGCTTCTCTCGGCGCTCCTGCAAGAGAATCTCATCGACGAATACCACTTTTTTATTGCGCCCATGCTCCTAGGCGGCGGGAAACAGGTGTTTGGTAATTTCTTGCCCACGCTTGCGCTAGCGCCAAAATTGCGGGTTGTGTCTAGCGAGAAGTGTGGCGAGGATTGGTATGTAGTGGCGGTGGCGAGGTGATGTGGTTGGAATTTTTCCGGATTGGTAGTTATCATTCCAAGCATTCCGGTGGAAAT
>JBPOHH010000365.1:0-4332 GCA_052035765.1 Bacteroidota bacterium | reverse complement strand
GACTCGGGAAAGGTCTTTTGGAGGAAATACCGCACCGATGTCTTGAGACCGCTGAAGCTGAAATTATACGTTCCGTCATGTATCATCGAGCGCGGAAAAGTATAAGCACGAGGATCACCGGTCTGCGCAAGCTTATCGACAAGTGGTCCGCCAGGGTAACCCAACCCCAGTAATTTAGCCACCTTATCAAATGCTTCTCCTGCTGCATCATCCTTCGTCGAGCCGAGAACAGAATAGGAATTATACGAGCGCACCTCAAAAAGCGACGTATGCCCGCCACTGACGACGAGCGCGATGAACGGAAATTCGACAGTCGAATCTTCCAGACATCCCGAATATAAATGTCCCTCAATATGATGCACCGGCACACACGGCACACCAAGCCGCAAGGCAAGCCCTTTGGCAAAATTTGAGCCGACAAGGAGCGAACCGATCAGACCTGGTTCGGTGGTAACTGCCAGCGCAGTCAAATCCTTCGTTTCAATCTGCGCTTCACGCAGCGCAGCGCTTACCACAGCCGAAATACTCTGCACATGCGCTCTCGAAGCCAGCTCGGGAATCACACCGCCATAGTCGGTATGAAAGACTTGTGATGAGATAATATTACTTAACACCTGAGAATTATGGAGCACGGCGGCAGACGTTTCGTCGCAGGAAGATTCGATGGCAAGGAGCATAGGGTAGGAATAGATCCGACTGAATGTAGAATTATATTTCGATCGTCGCTAAAATGTTTCGCGATAGCAATTATTCAAAAATACAGTTTTTCTGAAAGAGGAAGGATATCGTGCGATTGATAATTATAGCTTTTGAAGGGTAAAAACGACAAAAATCGGGATACCGATTTTTCCAAAAAGTGTCAAATTTTCTACTCTGTGTAAAAAATTTGACACTTTTTTTTTGTGGGAAATGTGGGTGAATAATCGCCGGATGATGAACTGTATTAGGCGTTTTTAGTGGTTGGTGTTTCAGGTAATTGCGCAATTATTTTCACCCATTCCAGAGTGCCGGAAAGGAGCATAATCAGCAGGTATAGAGCGAGGGCAATTATCATAATGAACGAAAAAACACTTTCTCACGTGGAATAAATTTCGTTTATTGCACACTCTTAAAAGGAGAAATCGGCATAGTTTGCCGAATTGTGCAACGGAAATTGGAGAAGAGAAATGCGCTTCTCGAATTTCGTGATTTACGAGGAAAGAATGAAATTTTCCCCGCGTTCTTTGACAACTTGGTTACTTATACTTCCCGCCGCTTTGATTTGTTCCATTGGATTTCAATCCTGTGGAAATAAACCAAAGATCGACTCCAGCCGCACGTTTTACTATAATGAGCCGGATGGCCTTACGACGCTCGACCCTGCAACGACAAGTTACAAGGCGGCAATTTGGGCCGGTTCACAGATTTACAACGGTTTAGTTGAGCTTGATTCTGCGATGAATTTTGTGCCTTGTCTTGCCTCTTCATGGGACACAGACAGCACGGGCACTGAGTGGACATTCCACTTACGCACGGACATTCAATTTCAAGAAAATGAGTGTTTTGGCGCGCAAAAGACCCGCAAATTCACAGCTCGCGACGTACAATTCTCCTTTGAGAGAATCTGCGACGCTCGTACAAAGTCCACCGGACTGTGGGTATTCCGCAAGCGCCTTGAGGGTGCTGAAGAATACTACACATCAACGGCTGACAATAAACCTTCCGCCGGAATTCGTGGTATCACTGTACTGAATGATTCGACCGTCAGACTGCGCCTTACAACGCCGTTTGCGCCGCTTCTTGCTTTGCTTTCGATGCCGTATTGCTGGATCATCCCTCACGAAGCTGTTGAGTATTATAAAGCTGATTATTACAAGCATCCTGTTGGAACCGGAGCGTTTGCGCTCGCCGAGTGGAAGCCCGACATGGCTCTTACTCTCACGCGTAACCCGCTTTATTTCAAGCATGATGCACGGGGAAAACAGCTCCCGTATCTTGATGCTGTTTCTATTTCATTTATCAGAAATACCAAGTCGGAATTTCTGGAATTTGAAAAAGGAAAATTAGACTTTATCGGCTCGATTGACCCCTCGTTTGTGGAGAAAGTCCTCACGCCTCAGGGCACGCTCACGCCTGCCTTTTCTTCCTACACATTGCTTCAGGCAAGTGCGCATTCTGTAGAGTATTACGGTATTCTGCTCGACTCTGCGCTCTCTGCCGCAAAGAGTATGCCGCTTTATCGGTCCAAGCTGCTTCGGCAGGCATTGAATTATGCAATTGACCGTGACAAAATCATACAATTTGTGCTCAAAGGCAAGGGAATTCCTGCGACGCATGGTGTACTTCCGCCCTCGATGCCCGGCTTTTCGCCGGACACCAAAGGGTATGATTACAACCCTGAAAAAGCACGTGAATTACTCGCTCAAGCCGGCTTTCCGAATGGAAAAGGATTGCCGACGCTCACGCTTCAGCTTGGAGCCAATGAGCGTACTGCATCGGTCGCCGAAGCAGTGCAGCAGCAATGGAAGGCAATTGGTGTGAATCTTGAGCTCCGGCAAGTGGATTTCCCGCAACATTTAGATATGGTCCGTAGTGGCAAGCTCGCTCTCTGGCGCACAAGCTGGATCGGCGACTATCCCGACCCCGAGAATTTTCTTGCGCTGTTTTATTCGCAGAATAATTCGCCGAAAGGGCCGAATACGACACATCTGAATTCCCAAGCGCTTGACTCGCTCTATGAGCAGGCACTCTCGCCTCGCCTCAGCCCCGCCCGACGGTACGCCCTGTACAATGCAATGGAGCGCAGTGTTATCGACTCTGCGCCGTGGATTTTTCTGTATTACAATATTCAACAAAGAATAGCCCGACCTTCCGTTATCGGTCTCCGCCCGGAAGGAATCGACCGTCTTATATTAGAAGCCGTCGATAAAAAATAAGGGTCCTGTTCTTAATCGCTCCGATATCGGCTTACTTGCGCCGCCCGGACGACGTCAAAACGGTAGATTGTTCAAGCGAAATTCTACCGAAATTAAATGTCCAGAAGGTATTTCTAAACTAAACGAGGAAATTATGAAGAAAAACATACCCCTCCTACCTTTCTGGCTTAGCTTGGTTCTCATAGTGATTGCTATAGCTTTGCCAACAGGCAGTATTTATTCTGCCCCGAAAAAACATTCGTCAAAAAAAGTTGTCGTTAAACGCACAACACATTCTTCCAAAAAGTACGCTTCAAAACGCACTTCCAGAAAAAACAAACGATACGCGTCAAAATGCAACCGCGTATTAGGAAAACAGCAAGCCCTCACGCTTATCAACAGCAACGGGCAATTATGCCGCTTAGCCGGACTTAGTTCGGCGGAAGAAATCCCGACAAAAGCAACCAATATTGGTTCTCCTGCCGAGGTTTCCATTCAAACACAAAACGCAAATTACACTGCTGACGCGGAAGATTATCTGCCGGAAGAAGGCGAAGATCTCGCCGAATTGGAACAAGAAGACAATGTGACCGTGGATATTGAGGCCTTTAAATCTCTCTGGCTCTCCTATATCGACGGCGGCACCCCGGGCGACCAAGAAGACATGCTCGCCTGCGGAGTTGACAAGAAAAAAATCATGGATGCTATAATGGATTGGGTCGGCACACGCTACATCTTTGGTGGCAGCAGCCGCAGCGGAATTGACTGTTCGAGCTTTACACGCACAGTCTTTGCTACAGCCGGGAATTTCCTGCTTCCCCGCACCGCTGCAGAACAGTCAGAAGTCGGCACGAAAGTACGCTCACGCGACAAAATGCAGTTCGGCGACATCGTGTTCTTCCATACCCGTAAACGCGTCTATGTCTCTCACGTCGGGATTTACTTAGGTGATAATTTATTCGCACACGCCAGCTCACGCTACGGCGTGACCGTATCATCGCTCGAAAGCGATTATTACAACAAACGCCTCATCGGTGTCAAACGCCTGCAACATGTTGATGTTACTCGCTACGCACTCGAAGGCGGCGCAAAACTCGGCAGCGTGCAAGCAATTGCAACAGAATAAATTATTCGATATATACAAAAGGCGATGGAATGAAAATTCCATCGCCTTTTTTTTTGCTCATTACCGAACCGCCATTCGACCTCTCTGAGGTCGTAACTTCTTGGCTGTACATCTTGCTACAAAGATTCGACCTCGCTGAGGTCGTGGTTTGTTGGGTGTGTATCTTGCTACAAACGTTCGACCTCTCTGAGGTCGTATCTTCTTGGCTGTGTATTTTGCTACAAACGTTCGACCACTCTGAGGTCGTAACTTCTTGTCTGTACATCTTGCTACAAACATTCGACCTCTATGAGGTCGTATCTTCATGGCGGT
>JBPOHH010000603.1:0-3172 GCA_052035765.1 Bacteroidota bacterium | reverse complement strand
TCGTGGATTCATCCCTGCCGAAAATACTATCGAAGAATGCGTGAGATTGCTCTTCATATACCCACGCAACGCAGCGACGGCATCGGAGGTATCTGGCACGATTGCACCTGCGTTGTCACGATGCTCACGATCGACCTTTGTCATGATATTGACGTCAATCCTGCCCGCGACAAGTCCTTGACGAAGCTTGTCCTGCAGAACAGTTTTTTCATTGTCATCGGTTGTGGACTGCATGCGAGTATAGACTGACTTGAGCGCGCTGTCATTCGGCAATAACTCAAAATATTTGACAATATCACTGCCGGGTAAAAAATCCTCCTGCCGCATTGACTGCATTTGGCTATCTACTATCGTATCCAACAAATTAAGATAATCAGTGATACGCTGCGCCCTGTAATCCGGCTCATGCGTCGAAATCGGATAATACGGCTGCCCAATTTGCGCGTAATAATGCTTCCGCATCGTCTCGATGATCCGGTCTTCGACTATCGAAACCACGGAATTAATCCCGAATCGGGCGACTTTCACTGGCGAATCAAGCGTAAAGGCAATTCCCATGACAGGAATATGAAAGGTATGTTCTGAAGTGCGATTCATGCGATAATTTAATTATTTTCAAGAAGTTATAAGAGTTGAAGCTACTTCAACCCTTAAAAGACAAGAAGCTGTACTCTCGTACAGCTTCTCGTGTTAACCGTACGGTATAGTAAGTATTTAAAGAGTTCCGCGGCGTGCTTGCTCAGCTTCAATTGATTCAAACAATGCCTGGAAATTACCTTTTCCAAATGAGCGGGCTCCTACACGTTGGATGATTTCAAAGAACAATGTCGGACGATCTTCGACGGGCTTGGTAAAGATTTGGAGAAGATATCCTTCTTCATCTCTATCGACCATAATTCCTAATGATTTAAGTACATTCAAGTCTTCGTGAATTTCCCCTACTCTCTTCTCTACTGTGTCGTAATACGTGCCCGGTACATAGAGAAATTCCACCCCGTTTTTCCGCATTGCCGTCACTGATTCGATAATATCATTGGTAGCAATAGCAATGTGCTGGCAGCCGGGACCTTCGTAAAAGTCAAGATATTCTTCAATTTGTGTTTTTTTCTTGCCTTGAGCCGGCTCGTTGATCGGGAATTTAATATATCCGTTTCCGCTTGACATTACCTTGCTCATCAGCGCTGTGTATTCGGTTGAAATATCTTTGTCGTCGAAGGTGATAATATTTTTAAATCCAAGGACTTCCTCATAGAATTTCGCCCATGTATTCATCTTTCCGAGCTCAACATTACCGACGCAATGATCGACATATTGAAAGCCCATATCCGGTGGATTATATTCCGATTTCCACTCGATAAAGCCGGGTAGGAAAGGTCCGTTGTACTTCTTGCGTTCGACAAAAATATGCACCGTTTCGCCATACGTTTTGATACCGGCGAGCTTGACCGAACCGTGTTCGTCTTTGATTTCATACGGTTCGCAGTACGACTCAGCACCACGCTCGATGGTCGCCTGATACGAATACTCGGCATCATCGACCCAAAAAGCAATGACTTTCACGCCGTCGCCGTGTTTTTTGATATGGTCGGCAATAGGATTGTTGCTCGTCAGAGGCGTCGTAAGTACAAGTGTTATCTTGCCTTGGCGGAGTACATAGCTTGTACGGTCACGCACACCGGTTTCGAGTCCTGCATAGGCGACTGATTGAAAACCAAAACATGTTTTATAAAACACCGCAGCTTGCTTTGCATTCCCCACATAGAGTTCGATATAATCAGTGCCGTTCATGGGGAGAAATTCTTCGTTTGTTTGTTTGGACGCTTGATCCTGATTGATTACAGAGGTAATTAACATAATACTATTCGTTTAAATGATTGAAATAATTATACATTCGATTTATGACAACCAAGACTTGTAATAGTCTTTAAATTCAATTTTCAATGCTTCTTCGGTAATTGCAAGCGGGCGGAACGGATCAATCATCACGGCTAATTCCTGCGTTTCGGTTTTGCCGATACTCCGCTCCATCGCCCCCGGATGAGGTCCATGCGGTATTCCTCCCGGATGAAGTGTAATCTGTCCTTTTTGGATATTATTCCGACTCATAAAATCACCATCGACATAGTAGAGAATTTCATCGGAATCGATATTACTGTGATTGTACGGCGCCGGAATTGCCTGCGGGTGATAGTCGTACATCCTTGGTACAAAAGAACATACCACACAACCCGCATTCTCGAATGTCTGATGAATCGGCGGCGGCAGATGCACGCGTCCGGTGATGGGTTCAAAATTATGAATCGAAAACCCATACGGATAATGATAACCGTCCCACCCTGCCACATCAAAGGGATGTGTCGCATAAATGTACGGATACATCATCCCGCGTTTTTTGATCATAATTGTATAATCACCTTTGTGGTCATGTGTTTCGAGATTTTGAGGTAATTTAAAATCACGTTCGCAAAACGGCGAATGCTCGAGTAATTGCCCGAAATCATTCCGATAGCGACGCGGCGTAAAAAGCGGAGCGAAGGTCTCGAGGACGAGTAAACGGTTGTCCTCAGACTCAAATTCAAGCTGATAAACCGTGCCACGGGGAATAATAAGGTAATCACCATATTCAAAAGGAATTACACCATACATCGTACGCAGCATACCATTGCCGCGGTGGACAAAGAGCATTTCATCGGCATCGGCATTTTTGTAAAAATAGGTCATTGTTTGGGTCGGAGCGGCGAGTCCAATATGAAGATCACCGTTGACGAGCAATGTTTTCCGGCTTTCGAGATAGTCCGGTGAAGGAGGTACATTGAATCCCTGAAAACTCCGATTACGGAGATTATGAGTAATTGCTACTTTCGGCTCCACTGAATAGGGTTCGCCTAACTCCTTGACAAGTGTCGGTGGATAAAGATGATACACCAGCGACGACATACCTGAAAATCCTTGCGTACCGACGAGCTCTTCCTGATACAATGCTCCGTTCGGCTGCCGGCTGACGATATGACGTTTCGTGGGGAAAGTTCCGAGTTTGTGATAGAATGGCATTTCCGTTCTCCAAATAATACGTTTTCAGATCGTTACTTCTTATTACTTACAGTGTTAAATCAGCTTCTTCATAGTATGAATTCTCGTTTTCTTTCCAGCTCACTTTTACTTTCCAGAATCC